>JBJPGB010000057.1:0-14981 GCA_048595405.1 Methylophagaceae bacterium | reverse complement strand
AAAACACCTTCGCCAAAAGTCGCTGTTTTAGTTTTCATGATGCGCTCCATTGTTGTTTTTCATGTAAAAAGGCGACCTCGATATCTTCATCTTGCACAACAAATGATTGGCTATCCCAGCTAGCTGTTGCGGTGTCTGTTGAAGTATTTTGCTTAAAGATATCCGCCTTTTGTTTCATGCTGCTGAGTTGAGACTGATGTTCTTTTAGCTGTGATCTCAATTGAGAAATAGTGTCATCCGATGTTGAAGACTGGTTAGTTAAAATTTTGAGATAGTGCTGTACTTCCAATTTCCGTTTAATGAGTGTTCGGGCTAAATCGTCTTTATTTGATTCAAAACACAGTGATAGCTGTTGTTCCAGCTCAACTAACGATTGCTTGATATCGTCTCTTTTTTTGCTTAACTGCTGTTGTTCAAAGTCTAATAATTTGATTTGCCGCTCATCGCTGATAAGTGTTTCTTCCATTTCCCTAAGGGCTTGTTTGAGTAATAATTCAGGTTCTTCTATGGAATCAAGTACGGCATTCATATCTGCATGAAATAGTCTTGATAGTCGTGTAATTAATGCCATTTTTTATTACCTCCAAAAGTTAATGTAAATGTCACGATTCAAAGTGTAGAGGTGGAGGTAGAAGTTAAATAGACACACTTTGGTAAAACCTTAAGTCACATTTTTTACAAAAAATTTACATAACATTGGTGGGAAAGTTTTAGACTGTGGCTATGCAACAAAAACTACGAATATTAATTGTGGAAGATGAGGCCGCCATCCGTGAAGGCTTAATTGATGTCTTTGTTTATCATGGTTATGAAGTCGATTTTTCAGATGATGGTGCCGAGGGTTTAGATAAAGCACTCTCAGGTGAGTTTGATCTGATATTGCTAGATGTCATGTTGCCGAATTTAAATGGCTTTGAGATTTGTAATCAGATCCGTGAACAGGATCGCGATCAAGCCATTATTATGCTGACAGCAAAAAGTAGCGATGACGATATTATCGAAGGCTTGTCTTTAGGTGCAGATGATTATATTGCCAAGCCTTTTTCAGTGGCACAATTAGTACTTAGAGTGCAAGCGGTATTACGCCGAACTAGCCATATTATTGATCCAAATCAGCAGATCCAGCTTGCTGAAGATATCATCATTGATTGTCAAAATTTATCAGGCCAATGTGGCGGTGAAGCTCTGGCCTTTACGCGTCGTGAAATAGAGATTTTGCAATACTTACACGCCAATTCACAACGTCCAATTTCACGAGATGAGCTACTGCATAAGGTATGGGGTTATGCTGATAATATTGAGCTGGAAACACGTACCGTTGATATTCATATTGCTAAATTACGTCGTAAAATCGAACCTGATCCCTCTCAGCCACAATATCTAACCACAGTACGTGGTGCCGGCTATCGTTTGTTGGTCTAAGTCGATGCTAAGCAATAAACTAACAGGTCTGAATAAACAAATATTACGTCGTTGGTTGCTGGTGTTTTTTCTTGCCTTACTTATACCGACAGCACTATTAATTCAACAATCTTATACCCAATTAAAGTGGGAAACATTTCATCAGCATCAAGTGATGGCTGATGAATTAGCAACACGTATTGATAGCCAATTCTTACAATTAATTAATGCTGAACAACAACGATCTTTTACCGACTATTCATTTTTGAATGTGGTGGGTGACCCTTCTGCAAGTTTTTTTCAACGTTCGCCACTTTCAAATTATCCAATCTCATCAGAAATGCCGGGGCTGATTGGTTATTTTCAAGTAGATTCATTAGGCAAATTAAAAACACCATTGATACCTGAAGAGATAGAGCAGGCCAATAATTATGGGGTGACCGATACCGAGTTAGTCGAGAGGCTGGCACTACATAATAAGATTCAATCTATCTTAAGTGACAATCGTTTAGTTCAAAATGAACATACGGGTGGTTTAGAATTGAATAAAGATAAACGCCAAGATAATGAAGGCGAAGATGACGCTATTTTTTCAAGTATTGGTAGCGATCTATCATCATCAATAAAGAGCTCTGAAGCGATAGTATTAGAAGATGAATTTCAGCCTTCAATACAAGGTCAGGCTGCTTTTGATGAACTAAAAAAGAGTCCAGCTAAAAAGCTTAAGTCGAAGGGTAAGCTTGGTCGATTGGAAGACTTAAAATTAGAACAGAACTATAAGGACGAAGTAGCTGAACAAGAGGTGATAGAGGAAAAGCAACAACAAGCTAAGAGTATAGAAAGTCGCGCCCGCAAAGAACAAAGCGTTTTGCCAGAAGCAATTAGAGAGTTAACGACAAAATATGATGCAGACTTAAATGATCAAGCCGAAATAGCTGCTAGCCCAACTATTCAAACCAATGTCACACCACTACGGATTTATACTTTTGAAAGTGAAATTGATCCCTTTGAATTTAGCCAACTAGATAGTGGTCATTTTGTACTGTTCCGCAAAGTTTGGCTTAATGAGCAACGTTATATTCAAGGGGTATTGATTGAGCAACAGCCTTTTTTAGAGCACATTATCAATACCGCATTTAGGAACACAGCTTTGTCGACGATGAGTAATTTGCTGGTGGCATATCAAGGTAATGTTTTACAAGCATTTACGGAACAAGCAACAGCTAGTTATTTATCTAGTACACACGAGTTAACCGGCGAATTACTGTATCAAACACGACTATCCGACCCTCTCAGTGAATTGCAATTATTGTTTAGCATTACTCAGCTACCAGCAGGGCCTGGCGGCACAGTAATTAAGTGGCTGGCATTAATATTAGCGTGTGTATTGTGCATTGGTTTTTATTTAATGTATCGGCTGGGAGTTGGCCAGATTAATCTTGCCAATCAGCAACAAGATTTTGTTTCTGCTGTTAGCCATGAATTAAAAACACCGCTCACTTCTATTCGTATGTATGGTGAAATATTGCGTGAAGGCTGGGCCAGTGAAGATAAGAAAAAGAGTTATTATGACTTTATTTTTGATGAAAGCGAACGGCTATCTCGACTAATCAATAATGTATTACTGATGGCAAAACTGACCAGGAATAAGCAGCAAGTCGATCTGAAAAAGATCACTGTGGCAGAATTAATGAATGGCGTTCAATCGAAAGTCTCGACTCAAATTGACCGGGCAGGTTTTGATTTAACCCTTATTTGTGAGCAGGCGGTAAAGCAATTTATTTTAAATATCGATGCCGATTGGTTTTCCCAAATCATGATTAATTTAGTTGATAATGCCATTAAATTTTCGGTTCAGGCACAAAGCAAAAAGATCGAGTTATCTTGCCAACAATTGAGTAACGGACAAGTTCAATTTAGTGTCAGAGATTATGGCCCAGGCATTGCTAAACAGCAGATGAAAAAGATATTCCAGTTGTTTTATCGTAGTGAAAGTGAATTAACTCGTGAAACGGTTGGTACAGGAATTGGCTTGGCATTAGTACATCAGATGATTGTGGGGATGAATGGTCAAATCGATGTTGTGAATAGTGAACCGGGTGCTGAGTTCAGAGTGCAATTTCCAGTCGTAAAATAACCTTTATTTTGTAAGGCTACTTGATTTCATACTATTTTCTCCCCATGTCTTTATCAACCAAAAGATAAATTTAAGGATATGCAGTATGCAAATCGAAAAATTAACCAGTAAGTTTCAAGAGGCCTTGGGCGCTGCTCAAAGTATGGCTGTGGGACGAGATCATCAATTCATCGAGCCAGCCCATTTGATACTTGCTTTATTAGAACAACAATCCAGCACCGTAAAATCATTATTGGCACAAAGTGGTGTCAATATGATGTCCTATCAGGCAGATTTACACGGTCAGCTCAATCGACTTTCCCAAGTTGAAGGTGGTTCGGGCGATATCCACATTTCACAAGATACCAGTCGTTTGTTTAATCAAACAGATAAATTATCTCAACAGCGCCAAGATCAATATGTTTCCAGCGAATTATTTGTGCTGGCAGTAGTTGAAGATACGCAACAGCATGGTGAGTTATTACGAAAAAATGGTGGTAATAAAGCGGTTATAGAAGCTGCAATTGATAAGATCCGTGGTGGTGAAAAAGTAACTGATCCCAATGTGGAACAACAACGTCAGGCATTAGAAAAATATACTATTGATTTAACTGAACAAGCTGAAAATGGCAAGCTAGATCCAGTGATTGGTCGTGATGATGAAATACGCCGCACCATTCAAGTATTACAGCGACGCACTAAAAATAATCCCGTATTAATTGGCGAGCCAGGTGTCGGTAAAACAGCGATTGCGGAAGGGTTAGCGCAGCGAATCATTAACGGTGAAGTGCCAGAAGGCATGAAAAATAAGCGTTTATTATCACTTGATATGGGCGCTTTAATTGCGGGTGCAAAATTCCGCGGTGAATTTGAAGAGCGCCTTAAAGCAGTGTTAAAGGATTTGTCTAAACAAGAAGGTCAAATCATTCTGTTCATTGATGAACTCCATACTATGGTTGGGGCAGGTAAGGCTGAAGGCGCAATGGACGCAGGCAATATGTTGAAACCTGCTTTAGCACGTGGTGAATTGCATTGTATTGGTGCGACAACGTTAGATGAATATCGCCAATATGTTGAAAAAGATGCGGCCTTAGAACGACGTTTTCAAAAAATATTGGTGGGCGAACCGAGTGTGGAAGATACCATTGCGATCTTGCGTGGTTTGAGTGAACGTTATGAAGTGCATCATGGTGTGAATATTACTGATCCAGCCATTGTGGCGGCAGCAACCTTATCACATCGTTATATCAGTGACCGGATGTTACCCGACAAAGCGATTGATTTGATTGATGAAGCGGCCAGTCGTATTCGGATGGAAATTGATTCTAAACCAGAATCATTAGACCGAATGGAGCGTCGTTTAATCCAATTAAAGATTGAGCGTGTTGCATTGCAAAAAGAATCAGATGATGCCTCAAAGAAACGCTTACAAACACTTGAAGCAGAAATGAAAAAATTAGCACGTGAATATGCTGATTTGGAAGAAATATGGAAATCAGAAAAAGCAGCCTTACATGGCAGTCAACATATTAAAGAGAATCTTGAAAAAGCACGAATGGAATTAGAGGTGGCAAATCGTAATAGTGACTTGTCCAAAATGTCAGAATTGCAATATGGAAAAATTCCAGAACTTGAAAAACAACTTGATATGGCGACGCAGGCAGAAATGCAGGATTTCACCCTATTGCGGAATGAAGTTGGTGAGGAAGAAATTGCTGAGATAGTGTCGAAGTGGACAGGAATTCCTGTATCCAAAATGTTAGAAGGTGAGCGCGATAAATTATTACAAATGGATAATGCGTTGCATCAGCGTGTTATCGGTCAAGATGAGGCAGTGAGTGCCGTGTCTAATGCCATTCGCCGTTCTCGCGCGGGTTTATCCGACCCTAAGCGACCAAATGGTTCATTCTTATTCTTAGGGCCAACTGGTGTCGGTAAAACAGAGCTTTGTAAAGCATTAGCCACCTTCCTATTTGATACTGAAGAAGCCATGATACGGATTGATATGTCTGAATTTATGGAAAAACATTCAGTAGCCCGTTTAGTTGGTGCACCCCCTGGTTATATCGGTTATGAACAAGGTGGATATTTAACGGAAGCCGTTCGCCGGAAACCTTATTCAGTCATCTTATTGGATGAAGTTGAGAAAGCGCATCCAGACGTATTTAATATTTTATTACAGGTATTGGATGATGGTCGTTTGACCGATGGTCAAGGTCGCACAGTAGACTTTCGAAATACCGTGATTGTAATGACGTCTAATTTGGGTTCCAACGTTATTCAGGATCTCGCTGGCGAAGAGCAATATGAGGAAATGAAAGCAGCGGTAATGGAGATCGTCGGACAACATTTCAGACCTGAATTTATTAACCGTGTTGATGATGTAGTGGTCTTTCATCCATTACAACGCGAACAAATCCATGCTATTGCTAAAATTCAACTAAACCAATTACGGCAACGTTTGGCAGAACGTGAAATTGGTTTAGAAGTCAGTGAAGCAGCATTAGACTTTATTGCTGAGGCTGGCTTTGACCCTGTTTATGGTGCAAGACCATTGAAGCGTGTTATTCAGCAACAATTGGAAAATATTTTAGCCCAAGATTTATTATCAGCTTACTTTAAAGCGGGTGATACCATTAAGGTGGATGTCAGTGCCGGATTATTAAGTTTTACTGCTTAATTATTCTCTTCTGGACTCCACTCGATTCGGTCTCGAATACCGCTCGCTGGTCGCCCGATATGGTAACCCTGAGCATAATCAACACCATATTTACCAAGAAGATCAAGAATTTCTTGGTTCTCAACAAATTCGGCAATCGTTTTTTTGCCCAAGCCTTTAGCAACATCGATTAGGGCTTTAACAAACAATTGGTCATCAGCATTTTTATCAAGGTCTTTAATGAAAATACCATCTATTTTAATAATATCGACAGGTAATTCACGCATATAGTTAAAAGATGCAAAACCCACCCCAAAATCGTCTAATGAAAATTGACAGCCTAATGTTCTAATTTCGGTCATCAAGACTTTGGCTTGTTGTAAATTGGATACTGCGGCCGTTTCTGTCACTTCGAATATCAAACCTTCAGGATTGACATTGTATTTAGTCATATATTTCTTTAATAGGGGGAGCAATTCAGGATCATCAATAACGGCTCCTGATAAATTGATTGCTAGTTTTGAAGAGTTGTCTTGTTTCTGGAGTGAGGCGAGTTTCATCATGCCATGACGCAAAACATAATGGTCGATACGGTGAATCAGCCCCACTTCTTCAGCAATTTGAATAAATTTCCCCGGTAAGCGTATTTCCCCAGTAGCAACATCACGCATACGAATAAGCACTTCGTAATGGGTGATATTAGTTGACTTGATATTCAAGATAGGTTGGTAATATAAAATGAAATTATTGTTTTCCAATGCGTCTTCAATTTGATGTTTCCAAAATACCCGCGTTTCAAGTTGATCTTGGGTTTTATCATCGGCTGAGAAGGTATGGAATGTGCCTTTACCATTTGCTTTAGCTTTATACATAGCTAGATCAGCAAAGCCTAATAGCTCATGAGGGGATGCATCTTGAAGGGGAAAATGAACAATACCAATACTGGTCGATACTTTATGTTTCACTTTGCCATAACTCAAATCAATTTGAGCTAATTCATGGATGATTTTTTTAGCGAGAACTTGAGCTCCTGCGGTATCAGATTCAGGCAATAGAATCGCAAACTCGTCACCGCCTAAGCGGGCAACCAAGTCAGTAAATCGGGTTACTCTTTCTAATGTTGCAGCGACAGATTGTAATAATTCATCGCCAGCGCGGTGGCCACTGGTGTCATTAATATCTTTGAATGAATCCAGATCAAGGAATAACAGGCTATTGTTATGTTGGTAACGTATTGCGGTTTGCAGTGATTTTTCAAATTCTTCAGTGAATTTTCGGCGGTTACATAAGTCCGTTAGGGGATCGTGCTCGGCCAACCAGACAACACGCTTTTCGGCTTCTCTTTCCTCGGTCATATCAAGTCCGACAGATAAAATCACCGCATTTTGATTATTGCTATCAATGCGTGAATGCAACCAGGAGACTTGTCGAATACTGCCATTTTTATCGATCAATTCTGAATCTTGTTGGGCGATATTAATATTATTGGCGATAAGTTCATTGAATAAAGTGTTAGCTTCTGTCCAGTTACCAGCAGGAAACATTTTTGAGACCGCGGTATTCAACATTTCAATTTCGGAATAGCCTGTTAAATTTTCACCATAATCATTAAATAATGATATTTCATAATCTTCATTAATAGTTAGAATAATAAGTTGAGCCGTATCAAGTAAGCTTTTAATAAAGTCACGTTCTAGCTCAAGTTCATCACTTTTAGCACGAATTAGTCCCGAACGTTCACTCACATTGGAATCAAGTTTTTCAAGCAAACTAGTCAATTGCAAAGTGGCATATTGCAATTGATTAATTTCCTGATGTTTTGATAGGTTCTCAACAGTTTGGAATATTTGCCGAGCTTCATCATATTTTTTAGATGAAAGTAGGGGCAGTGCATGGGTAATTTGTTCAAGATTATCGAGTGGCCGAGATAAAGTGATATAGGTTCGGGCGGAAAATAGTATCGCTAATATTAATAATACGATGGTAGCGATACTGTGATAAATGATGAGATCAAACTGGGATATTTGCAGGCTATTTGATTGGGTGTAAATAATATAGCCAGAAACAGCAATGGCGATAAAACCAGTGAGGACAATACTCGTAAAAGTATGAACCGCCGATTGCCATTGCAAGCTATCTCGGGAAATTGAAGCCATACTTGAAATCCGTATAAATACCTTAAGTAATGTCGATTATGTCATAAAAGCAAACTAAAAAAACAAAGCATTTATTTGTGCTCGTCTTGAGAGAGTTTGATTAATGCCCAGTCTAAGCTGCGATGTGGAAGTAATCGTTTAAGAAAGCCGAATAAATAAGTTGGAAAAGTGACGTAATAACGAATTTTTGGTCGTTTGCTTTCAAGGGCATGAATGAGTTTTTTGACCACAGCTTCAGGGGGTAAAGTGAAGGGTACAGCCGGACCCTTCTTAGTGAGTCGACGCTCCATTGCATCATATATAGCATGATGAACACTGGCTTCTTTTACGATATTTTGTTGATACTTAGTAAAAGCATTGGCTCTAAATTGACTGGTAATGGGCCCCGGCTCAATTAGGCTAAGGTAGATATTAGTATCGTAAAGCTCTAATCTCAAGGTATCAACTAATCCTTCGAGTGCATATTTACTCGCATTGTAGGCACCACGGTATGCCATCGAGATAAAGCCCAGAACAGAGCTATTATAAATAATACGACCATAACCCTGTTGGCGCATTTGAGCGATAACTAAATTAGTGAGCTCTTGGGTACCAAAAACATTGGTTTCAAATTGTTGGCGTAATACGTCGCGACTTAAATCCTCCACAGCCCCTGGTTGACCAAATGCTGCATTATTAAATAAAGCATCAATGTGACCGTTAAAGTGTTCAACTGCAAACTTGAAAGCATCATGAATGGATGTGCTATCGGTCAGGTCGAGCAGGGTCGTAGTAATATTTAGCTGTTTTAAGGGTATTTCATCTTGAGAAGACCGGACGGTAGCAATAACTTGATAACCGAGCTGATGTAATTGTTTGGCGGCACATAAGCCGATACCACTTGAGCAACCTGTTATGAGAATTGTTTTCATGATGTTATGGTTTCCTAACAAGAGTGAACAAGGCGTAGAATACAAGTTATATCAATTGCTGTCCGAAATGCTATTCATAAGTGAGCTGGTTTTTATTTAATTATTTGTAACATGCCTACATTAAGCGCGATTACTACTGCTGAGTACCAACGTTTTAAGAATTTCCTTGAGCAATCATGTGGGATTTTGCTTGGCGAGGGTAAGGAATATTTAATTGTCAGTCGGATGACAAAATTATTACGTGAGGAACAAATTTCCTCCTATTCAGAATTATTAACGGCAATTGAACGAGGGCATCCTCGCCATTTACGGGATGCTGTTATTGATGCCATGACAACCAATGAAACCTCATGGTTTCGAGACCGAAGTCCATTTGAAATCTTGGCAAAAGAGGTGTTCCCCACTATGGATAGTGAGGGTAAGCTCCAATGTCGAATATGGTCATCAGCGTGTTCGTCGGGCCAAGAACCATATACAGTCAGTATTGCAGTCAGTGAGCACCTTGCCTATTTTCCTACAAGCGGCTTAGCTAATACCCAAATTATGGCAACCGATATTTCTGCCAGTATGTTGCTTGAAGCAGAGCAAGCCGAATATGATGAAGGTATTTTAGGTCGTGGTTTATCAGCAGCGCGCAAGCAACAATTTTTCCGACAAGTAGATGACCGCTGGACAGTTGCAGGTGATATTAAACGCCGAGTCAGTCTTAAACTGCAAAACTTATTGACGAATTATGGTGCACTCGGCAAATTCGACATTATTTTCTGTCGCAATGTCTTGATCTATTTTTCACCAGAACGTAAATCAGATATCCTCAGCAGAATGGCGCTAGCCATGAATCCAGGCGCTTATTTATTTCTAGGTGCATCAGAAACGATTACCGGCTATTCAGATGCCTTTGAAATGATTCGTAGTCCTTATGGCGTTTATTACCAACTTAAGTCTTAATGCCCGTATTGGAACTATTTAATTCAGCTTGAATATTAGCTTTATCCACCAGTGGTGGTGGCGGTTCACATAAACCTAACCAACTTCCGACACGCCGGAAGATATGTTTTAGTAAGCGCCATAATCGTGGCAATAACCAGATCATGAGCAAAATAAAGGCAATGAGCCCAATAATAAATAATACCGGATGGTACAGTGCTGCCCATAATCCACCAATAACCAACAGATCTTCACTAATGGATGCAGTCCAGTTAGTGAACGGTTCTGGCGAGGTGTTAATTAATAATCGTGTTCCGGCTTTAGTGGTATGACTTCCCGCCGCTAATGTACCTCCCAATAATGCTGAAGTTAGCTCCATGGCGGGCCCAACATCACCAACAGCACTCGACGCTAACATTGCACCTGCAGGAATGCGGATAAAGGTGTGAATGCTATCCCAAGCTGAATCGACTCCTGGGATTTTATCAGCAAAAAATTCAACACAATACATAAAGCCTGCAGCCGTCATAACCATTGGGTTAGTTAGCACTTCTAACTCGGCAGGCAAGGTAATATTTCCAGTCATACCCATATAACCGAGCATAAACACGGTGGCATAAAGGTTAATACCACTCGCCCAAGCGGCGCCCATACTCAATGCGATAATACTCACGGTATCCATTTGTTTTGTCTCCAGTTTGTTATAGTGACAACATTATTGACCATCGGAACTATTGTGATGATAACCCGAACTGAATGTCTATCCTATCTTGAGACCTTATTAGAACCGAATCGGTTCCAAGATTATTGTCCAAATGGCCTGCAAGTGGCGGGTAGTGAGCAGATAAAAACGATAGTATCTGGTGTCACGGCAAGTCAGGCATTATTAGATGCAGCCTTAGATTTAGAGGCTGATACAGTGCTGGTACATCATGGTTATTTTTGGCGAGGTGAAGATCCGCGCATTATTGGAATTAAACAAAAACGGTTAAAACAACTATTAATAAATGATATTAATTTAATTGCTTATCATTTACCGCTTGATGCACATCCAACATTAGGCAACAACGCACAGTTAGCACAACGACTTGATTTAGAGGTAGATGGTCGTATTTCAGGAACAGGTGATCCTGCCATTGCAGTATGCGGTTGTTTAACAGAGTCTCAAACAATACCTGAGTTTGCTGATAAACTTCGTCAAGTTTTAGAGCGTGAGCCAATGGTGATACAAGGACATGACCGACCGATTATGACCATCGGTTGGTGTAGCGGTGCTGCTCAAGGCTATATTGAGCAGGCAGCAGAGTTAGGACTAGATGCATTTTTGAGTGGTGAAATATCGGAACAAACAGCACATCTTGCTCGTGAATTAGGAATTAACTATTTTGCAGCTGGACATCATGCTACCGAACGATATGGCGTGATGGCATTAGCTGAACATTTAGCCGAGAAGTTTGATTTACAACATCACTTCATTGATATTGATAATCCAGTTTAAGGTTTTTAATTAAATACAAATTTATGGCTGAACTAATAACAAAAATAAAAACATTTTTCCTAGTCACCTTATGGCAGGAATTACCCCTGCAAACACATGCTCTTTGGCGCTGGTTAATCAATACTTTGCGAGTCAGTTATATCGTGATCCGTGAATTGGCTAATGGTGAATTAAACCTGCGAGCAATGAGCTTGGTTTTTACGACCTTATTATCATTAGTACCGCTGATAGCGGTTGCCTTCTCGGTATTGAAAGCATTTGGTGTTCATAATCAAATTGAACCTTTTCTACTAGGTATGCTAGAACCACTAGGGGAAAAAGGCCCTGAAATCACGTCCAATATCATCGGTTTTGTGCAAAATGTAAAAGTAGGTGTTTTGGGTTCATTGGGTGTGGCGATGTTGTTTTATACCATTATCGCGCTAGTGCAAAAAGTGGAGCATGCTTTTAATTTTGTTTGGCGAGTCAAACGAGCAAGAACATTGGCACGCCGTTTTACTGATTATTTAAGTGTCGTGATGATTGGCCCAGTGTTAGTGGTGACAGCGTTAGGATTAGCTGCAACAGTGATGAATCATGATGTCGTTTTGAGTCTACAAGCGATAGAGCCCTTTGGTACATTATTGTTATTTGCTACCAAGTTAGCCCCTTATTTAATGATTATCTTGGCATTTACCTTTCTTTATATGTTTATTCCCAATACCCGTGTGGAACTGTTATCAGCACTTATCGGCGCGGCAGTGGCAGGTGTCTTGTGGATATCAGTAGGTAAAATATTTGCTTCTTTTGTTGCTTCTTCATCAAATTACACGGCAATTTATTCCAGCTTTGCTATTTTATTCTTCTTCATGATTTGGCTATATTTGGCTTGGTTTATCTTATTGACAGGATCACAGGTTGCCTTTTATCTACAGCATCCAAAATTAGTGCAATTCGGTAGTAGCCATTATCATCTTAGCCCTCGGTTACGAGAGCAAGAAGGTATCTGGTTAATGACTGTGATTGCTAAGCAGTTTTATCAACAGCAACCAGCTTTAACGATGGAGCAGTTAGAACAACAGACTTCATTAACGGGGGAAACCTTAGAAGAACTGGTAATGACTCTGGAGCAGGGTGGTTTATTAGTTGAGTTGACGGGCGAGGAGTCTCGATATCAACCGGCACAAGATATTGCTGCAATACGGATCACTAGCATTTTAAACTGTTTACGAACAGCCGAAGAATCTGATTTGATGGACAGTAAAAGTCAGATAGATACATCTATTGAGAAATTATTACAACGATTGGAGCAAGCCCAGTCAGCAACATTAGCTGATCTTAGTTTACGAGATTTGGCATTAGGTAAAATAGATAATGGCTGAACAGGCTCTACGAGGGAAAAAGATAGTTCTAGGGGTGACAGGTAGTATTGCTGCTTATAAGTCCGCTGATCTGGTGCGCCGTCTACGTGAAGTGGGTGCGGAAGTTAATGTTGTGATGACCAAGTCTGCATGTGAATTCATCACACCTTTGACTCTGCAAACCTTAAGTGGCCAAGCTGTCGCTATAGAATTATTAGACGCCGATCAAGAATCCGCAATGGGCCACATCAAATTAGCGCGTTGGGCAGACTGGATCCTAATAGCCCCTGCCAGTGCCGATATTATTGCCAGACTAGCGCAAGGGCGTACAGATGATCTATTATCTGCTTTATGTTTAGCAAGTGAGTCCCCACTAGCAGTTGCACCGGCGATGAATAATAAGATGTGGAGTAATCAAGCAACACAAAGTAATTTAACCATACTGCGAAAAAGAGGGGTTCAGATAATTGGGCCGGCCAGTGGCGATCAGGCTTGTGGTGAACAAGGACAAGGTCGTTTATTAGAACCAGTAGAGATAGCCTCTGAATTATCTCGTTTGGCTGTACCGACCGCATTACAAGATAAGCATATTGTGATTACTGCTGGGCCAACTTACGAAGCCATTGACCCTGTTAGGTTTATTGGCAATAGAAGTTCTGGCAAGATGGGTTTTGCAGTAGCAAAAGCCGCAGCTGAAGCAGGTGCAAAGGTGACGATTATTGCTGGGCCAGTACACTTAGAGACCCCAACGGGTGTTCAACGTATTGATGTAGAAACAGCGCAGCAAATGCATGATGCGGTGATGGATTCGATAAAGTCATGCAATATATTTATTGCTTGTGCGGCCGTGTCTGATTATAGGCCACCACAAGTAGAAACTAATAAAATAAAGAAGGCAGAACGTGATCAGCTACAATTAAATCTGATAGCAACGAAGGATATTGTATTGGCAGTAGCAAGCCAAGAAAATAAACCCTTTATTGTGGGCTTTGCCGCAGAAACACAGCAAGTATCAGATTATGCTAAAGACAAATTGAAAAGTAAAAGTTTAGATATGATTGCCGCAAATCAGGTGGGGGATGGGCTTGGTTTTTCAGTAGACAATAATGCCTTAGAGGTATTCTGGTCGACAGGCTCACAAACATTATCCTTAGCACCAAAAGTACAATTAGCACGAGATTTAATGACACTTATTATTGAGCAATATAATGCAAAAAATTCAACTTAAAATTCTGGACTCACGCCTAGGCGACACTATTGAATTGCCTGATTACGCAACAACTGGCTCAGCAGGCTTAGATTTGCGAGCATGTTTAGATGACAATGTAATATTAAATCCCGGTGACACAATATTGATTCCAACAGGGCTGGCTATCCATATTGATGATCCTTCACTTGCAGCAGTCATATTGCCCCGCTCTGGCTTGGGCCATAAACATGGCATTGTATTGGGGAATTTAGTCGGATTGATCGATAGTGATTATCAAGGCCAATTATTTGTATCATGCTGGAATCGTGGCCAAACACCATTTGAAATAGTAATAGGTGAGCGTATTGCTCAAATGATATTTGTACCGGTGGTGCAAGTTGGCTTTGAACATGTAGAAGAATTCACCAGTTCAGAGCGTGGTTCAGGTGGTTTCGGACATACGGGAAGGCACTAAGATGATAAGGATGGGCCTATGAGCATATTGTCAAAGCTAGCATTAAAAATGGGTGGCAAACCCGGTGCATTATTGACTCTTGTTGTAAGCTGCGTGGCGGTGATTGCAGGCTTCCTTTGGCAATATCAACAAACGAGCAGTCATCAGCACCAACAACAAGCTTTAATGCATCAACAAACTGCACAAATGATCCATGCAGCAGTTGAATCACGTATCCAAACCTTGAGCAAACAAATGGCTTCTATAGCTCAGTCATCACAATTATCAACTGTGTTGACTCGAAATGATCAAAGCCTAATCGAATTACAA
>JBJPGB010000056.1:0-3389 GCA_048595405.1 Methylophagaceae bacterium | reverse complement strand
AATGGCGGTTTCCTACAGCAAACACCGATACAACAAAATGAAAAGATACTTTCCCCATTACCAACACGTGATGCAGTGATTGTACCCTTGACGATATTATTGTTAGCTCAACAACGGCAAAGAACAATATCTGAATTACTTAATGATCTGCCACAGCGATATACCTATAGTGACAGACTTAAAGACTTCCCAACGGAAGTAAGTCAACGGGTTTTATCGACGATGATGACAGCCAATATGGAGTCTAATTTAACGACGTTTAAAAACCAATTTCCTGATTTAGCTAACCCTATCTTAATCAATACGATAGATGGCATACGAATTACATTAGACAATAGTGAGATCGTACATTTGCGGCCATCAGGAAATGCCCCAGAATTACGTTGTTATACGGAAGCTAATAATGAGGATAGGGCCAAAGAGTTAAATAAACTGTGTCTAACTATTATGAAAGAATGGTTCTAAGCACAGTTTGAGTGTGACGGGGTTAAAGCCTAAACTGCCGGTGCTACTTCGTTTTTCGACGAAGAATTTTTATCTCATCAACACTTAATAACTTTGGTTTTGAGATACGCCTATCCTGATGTCTACGGTGGGTCATTCTAAGTAGAATTATTCTGTCTTTATCAACATGGCGCAAGCTCCTAATGTCACTATTATTAAGCAGCATTGGTCGAGAAAGTCGACGAATAGTTTCACGCCTTTTGTTTTGCCGGCGTTGGGTTGGCCGAATGAGTTGCCCTTTTTCATCAAAATCTTCTTTTTGAAGAGAGAGCTTTTTAGTGACCATTTGTATTTCATTCCTTGAATTTAGGCGGCTTAAAATTAGTATGTACCCTAAACTTTATCAAGATATTCTACGGTAGTAAGTGATTTTTTCATACTTTTACCATTAATAATGAGTAAGTCTGCACAATTTTAAAAGATCCAATAAAAAAGCCTTAGCATCAGAAAATGCTAAGGCTTTGGTATTTTTGGCTCCTCAACCTGGACTCGAACCAGGGACCTGCGGATTAACAGTCCGATGCTCTACCAACTGAGCTATTGAGGAATAGAAAGGTGGCTATGATAGTGATTTGACCTTGCTTGGTCAAGCATTATCGTTAATTTCTAGGCAATAAATTCTGCAATCCGTTTTAAGGCATTTTCAAGGTTTTGTTCACTGGTCGCAATGGATAGACGAATATGATTTTTTAGACCAAATGCCGTTCCTGGAACGATGGCAACACCTTTGTCGATTAATAGTGCTTCTGCAAATTCAAGATCATCATTAATATCAGGCATGCGTTCTAATACGCCACTGATGTTTGGGAAAACGTAGAAGGTACCATCACTATGTAAGGCGTCTATGCCATCCATTGCGTTTAATTTAGCCACAACCATATCATGACGCTTTTTAAATTCAGTAAGCATGTCTTGAACACATTGCTGATCACCGTTAATAGCTTCGACTGCTGCTGCTTGTGAAATTGAGGCCGGATTTGATGTACTTTGTGACTGGATTTTCTTCATTGGAGCAATCAATTCTGCCGGGCCAGCCGCATAACCAATTCGCCAACCAGTCATTGAGTAAGCCTTAGAGACACCATTTAATACGATGGTACGATCATAAAGATCAGGGCAGGCCATCACGATGTTATAAAAACCTTCTTCGGTCCATAGGATATGTTCATACATATCATCGGTGGCAATAAGTACGTGAGGATATTTTCTGAGTACAACACCTAATGCTGCAAGCTCAGCCTTAGTGTATGCCTTACCTGATGGGTTGGATGGACTGTTAATAACAAACAGTCGAGTTTTATTGGTAATCGCGGCTTCAAGTTGGGTGGGTGTAATTTTAAAGTCTTGCGCTTGCCCTGCTTCAATAATAACAGGAGTGCCATCAGCCAATAACACCATATCAGGATAGGATACCCAATAAGGTGCAGGGATAATAACTTCATCACCACTATCCAATATCGCTTGTGTTAGATTGAAAAAGCTTTGTTTGCCACCAACCGACACTAAAATTTGATTTGCTTGATATTCAAGGCCATTATCGCCTGATAATTTATCAATAACAGCTTGTTTTAATGCGGCAGTACCATCAACAGCCGTATACTTGGTATCGCCATTATTAATAGCGGTAATAGCCGCTTGTTTAATGTGCTCAGGTGTATCAAAATCAGGTTCGCCAGCACCGAGTCCAATAATGTCCTCACCTTCTGCTTTTAGCGCGGCTGCACGAGCAGTAATCGCTAGAGTAGGGGAAGGTTTAATACTTTGTACACGTTGAGAGAGTTTAATTTCCAAAATCTTTCCTTTGGTAACAAACAGCTACACTCTAAAATGCACCAGATCTGTGTTCAAAAATGGTCATTCACATCTGCGAATTCACGTTTTTTGCCTTAAACTGGTAAATTTTACAGCCTATCTGAGTTGTTACAGATAAGTTTAAATTAATTAAGATCACGGTTAATATACGCCAAAGCCGAATAATGCAGAAGATGTATGAATAAACAATTTGAACTAATCAGTGACTTTGAACCAGCGGGAGATCAACCGGCTGCAATTAAGGCCTTAGTTGAAGGACTTAATAATGGGGAAATGTGGCAAACCTTGTTGGGCGTAACAGGTTCGGGTAAGACCTTTACTATTGCCAATGTTGCGCAACAAGTTCAGCGTCCTTTAATGATTTTAGCGCCTAATAAAACGTTGGCAGCACAGTTATACGGTGAGATGAAAGAGTTTTTCCCCAATAATGCGGTGGAATACTTTGTTTCTTATTATGACTATTACCAGCCGGAAGCCTATGTGCCGTCATCCGACACCTTTATTGATAAAGATGCCTCGGTTAACGAGCAAATTGAACAAATGCGATTGTCAGCAACTAAAGCCATGTTGGAACGCCGCGATGCCATCATTGTATCGAGCGTGTCTTGTATTTATGGTTTGGGTGATAAAGACTCTTATCTTGAAATGGTATTGCACTTAGTCAAAGGCGATATCATCAATCAGCGTGATATCTTGCGACGATTAACCGAGCTACAATACAAACGTAATGATGTTGAACTTCATCGGGCGACCTATCGAGTGCGAGGTGAGGTGATTGATATCTTTCCTGCGGAATCTGAACGAGATGCAGTACGAATAGAATTGTTTGATGATGAAATCGAACAAATCAGTTATTTCGATCCGCTGACGGGTGAAATATTACAGCGAGTCAGTCGCATTACCATTTATCCTAAAACCCACTATGTCACCCCCCGAGAGCAATTATTATCAGCGGTCGATAAGATTAAAGATGAACTGCGATTACGGCTAAAAGTATTAACTGATGACAATAAACTGGTCGAGGCACAGCGATTAGAGCAGCGCACACGATTTGATATCGAAATGATCATGGA
>JBJPGB010000055.1:0-5695 GCA_048595405.1 Methylophagaceae bacterium | reverse complement strand
GTCATTGAAGTCACTTTCGATCCAGATATTGTTAGTTTTGAATCCTTATTAGGTGTGTTTTGGAAAATGCATAATCCAAGCACATTAAACCGCCAAGGACCAGACGTAGGCACCCAATACCGTAGCGCAGTTTTTTATCATAATGAACAACAACGTCAGCAAGCGGAATTAGTTAAGAAAACCTTAGATCATGCTCACATCTTTGCAGGCCCTATTGTGACCGAGATTACTGCTGCTGATACTTTCTATCCCGCTGAAGAATATCACCAGTGTTATCTGGAAAAGAAAGGTTTGGGAAGCTGTCACTAGTACTTTAGTTAAATATCTATGAAAATTATTCTAGCAATAATATTTATACTTTTTTCAGCATCGACTATAGCCGATACAAAAGAAAACGCTGCATTGAAGTATTTCGAATTTCTCTTTTATGAAGATCAGTTGCGCAATGATCAACACGGAGTATTGACTTCAATACCCATCATTTCATCTTTCTATAGCAAATATGGTCATCGTATGATTGCTATCTCTGCTTCAATTCACTCCACAAAAAGCTATTACACTCTGATGAGTGTAAATGAACTAAATATGGGGTTATTGGCATGGAAGCAACGTGGGTATGGCACCGTTTCAAAAGATGACATCAAGTACTTTACTTCATTCGATGGAAAGGATTTCAATTTTGAAGGTTGGTGATCATTTATAAAACTGGACAAAAGTACGATCTTATCGTTTACGATAAAACAGTGGTTCATGCACCGATTCACGCGAAAACTGCCAGCAGGCGATTAAAATAGCAACAGTAGAAAAGACCACCAACACTGCTATATCCGTTAGTAATGAAAAATCAGTACTGACATTCGGCACGGCATGTTTAAGAAGATCAACGCCATAACTAAATGGATTCGCCAATACGACATAACGCAAGAATTCAGGCAGTTGGCTAACGGGATACAAAGCACCACTTAAGAAAAATAATGGGAATATAAAGAAATTCATAATCACCGCGAAGTTATCAATGCTTTTTGAATACACTGCAATTAGGCCGCCAATGGCAGCACAACACAGTGCTGTCATTACCGCGGGCAATAATAATAATAAGGCAATCTTAACCGTTATTAGCCCTAAAATTATCAACAATAATAATAGTAAAATTGCTTGTACCATCGCGGTTAACATTGCAGCCATTAATTTGGACAAGACAATCCAATAGTGTGCGATAGGAGCGATCATCATCATTCGCATCACGCCGAATTCCTTGTCATACACTAATGTCAGTGCTGATAATAATGCGGCAAATAATAATGTCATCGCCAAAATACCGGGCACGAGGAAGGTTAAATAGCCTTCTTGTTGCTGACCTTGCAACATACTGCCCACACCTGAGCCAATGACTAATAACCAAATCATTGGTCGTACCATAGCGCTGATTAATCGAGCACGTTGACGAAACAACTTACTCATTTCACGACCGACTACTGCTTTAACAGGACGCCAACTCATGCTGCTTCACCTAATTCTGGGCTACAAAAGGTCCATAAATACACATCATTCAAATTAGGTCGACGCCATTGCATTGATGACACCGCATCACCTAATGTTTTTTGTAATTCAGAAAAGTCGACATCACTGGCAGCAATCTTAAAACTAAGTTGCTGATCTTCTTGTATTGGCACCCCAAATAGTGGTGTTAATTGCGCCGCAATACTCTCTGGTTCAGGTGACTCTATCTCAAGGATATATTCAGCTAACTGTTTAACTAGATCTGTCGGTGTGCCGCCTGTTTGTAGAGAACCTTGCTGAATAAAATCAACATGATCACAAGCTGCGGCCTCTTCCAAATAATGAGTCGTTAAAAAGACTGTCATGCCTTCATCACGGCGTAAATGTTCGACAAATCGCCAAATAGATCGACGATTCGGTAGATCTAAACCAATAGTCGGTTCGTCAAGAAATAATACTTTGGGTTTATGTAATACACCGCGAGCAATATCAACAGCGCGACGTTGGCCGCCTGATAAAGCGACTAACTTCTGGTGACGTTTTTTCTCAAGCCCAAATACGGACATTAACTCATCAATACGTTTATCTGCTTCACTCGGTGGCAAGTTATACAGTGCTGCTGCAAATTGTAAGTTTTCATCGATGGTCATGGTGCGATCAAGTGCTGAATCTTGAAACACTAAGCCAACAGTACGACGAATAGCAACGGGGTCATCTGCGACTAATTGATCTGCAATCCACACATCGCCAGATGTCGCCGCTGTCATCGTGGTTAACATATGAATAGTGGTGCTTTTACCCGCACCATTTGGTCCTAACAAGCCATAAAACTGACCAGTTTCTATTTCCAGATCTAGCTGATTAACAGCAAGAGTCTGACCATATTCTTTGGTCAGACCTTGTGTTTTAATCGCTAAATTATTTGCCACTAATCTGTTTTGAATTTTTCGGGTTACGAAAAACTAATGGTTTTTGATCAACTACAGGTTTCATTGATTCTAGCCGTCCAGCTTCTACCGCTTCTTCAATTAAATGATGATGAGGTGATTTACTACATACTGGATCAGTATTTGTCGGGTCACCTGTCAGCATAAAGGCTTGGCAACGACAGCCACCAAAGTCTTTCTCTTTTTCATCACAAGAACGACATGGTTCTGTCATCCAATCAAAACCACGGAATTTATTGAAATCATCTGAACCATTCCAAATATCGGCCACACTCATGTCTTTAATATTAGGTAATGTCATGCCGGGTAATTCACGTGCCGCATGACATGGCAAAGCTGTGCCATCTGGCGTTACTGTAAGAAAAATATTGCCCCAACCATTCATGCAGGCTTTTGGTCGTTGTTCATAATAATCAGGCACCACATAATAGATTTTCATGTTGCCTTTTTGTTCTTCCTGATAACGATGCGCCACTGCTTCTGCTTTCACCAACTGATCTTTCATTGGCATAAGTTGATCGCGGTTATGCATCGCCCAGCCATAATATTGCGTAGTGGCTAATTCAACATAATCCGCTTCTAACTCAATACATAAATCTAAAATCTCATCTACCTGTTCAATATTTTGGCGATGCGTTACAAAACACAAAACCATCGGATAGCCATTGGCTTTCACTGCTTTAGCCATTTCAATTTTATGCTTGAAGGCATCCGTTCCAGCAATAAGATTATTCAAATCTTCAGAGCTGGCCTGGAAACTTACTTGAATATGGTCTAAACCGGCTTCTTTAAACTCCGCTACTTTAGTAGAATCAAGTCCCACACCTGACGTGATCAAATTAGTGTAAAAGCCCATATCACGTGCAGCTTTAATCAATTCAATCAAGTCTGGTCGCGTCATCGGCTCACCACCAGAGAAACCTAACTGAGTTGCCCCCATTTCACGTGCTTGCTTGAAAACACTGATCCACTCTTCAGTGGTTAATTCTTGTTTAACATTGGCAAAATCCATTGGATTTGAGCAATATGGACATTGCAATGGGCAGGAATATGTCAGTTCGGCTAACAGCCATAATGGTTGACGTATTTGGTCACGGACATTGCCTATTGACCCACCAGTACTACCTGGCGCACGGTCAGCTACATTATTCTGGTCTAATCCAGTCATTGTTATAGGCCTCCTCTAAAAACTTATATACATCATCATCTAAATCTGCCCCATTAAAGGCGATTTTTAATTCGACGATAAGTTCGGCTACTGTTTGTTTGTTTTCACTAATACGTTTTAATATTTCTGCTGCTGTACCATTCAGTTTTACCATCCCTTCTGGATACAGTAAAACATAACAATCTTGTGCTGGCTCCCATTGAAAACGGTAGCCTAATGCTAATACCGGTGTACTTTCAGCAGTAAAGACAGATTCACTCATAGTTATAACTCTACTTCAAAAGTATAAGGAGGCCGCTTCTCAATGTATGCCATCCACATCGCGTCACACATCGTCCACAATACATCTAATTTAAATTGCAGAAGATCAACTGCTCGCTGTTGTTGTTCGCGTGTTTTGTAATAATCTAAGGTAATATCTAAACCGTGTTGTACATCACGGCGTGCTTCTGTCAGACGTTTACGGAAATAGCGATAGCCTTTCTCATCAATCCAAGGATACAAATCAGGCCAATTATCTAAACGTGCCTGATGAATTTTAGGTGCAAACATCTCTGTTAATGATGAACTGGCGGCTTCTTGCCACGGTGCCCGACGAGCAAAGTTCACATAAGCATCCACTGCAAAGCGAACGCCAGGCAACACATGCTCTTCTGACCATAACTCTTCACGTGTTAGACCCACTGACTCACCTAGTTGTAACCATGCCTCAATACCACCGACATCACCTTCATAACCATCATGATCTAAGATACGTTGTACCCAATGTTTGCGTATATCTCGCTCAGGGCAGTTTGCCATGATCGCTGCATCTTTTACTGGGATTGCTGTTTGGTAATAAAAACGATTCGCCACCCAGCCTTGTATTTGTTCCTTATTCATTTCACCTGAATGCATTTTGACATGCAATGGATGACGGATATGATAAAACTCTTCTTTATCGCGTAGTACTTGTTCAAATTTTTCGCGTGACCATGGTGTTTTTTCTGACATTCTATTTCCTTCAATAACTGTAAGTAAATACGTTCGTCCTGAGTTTATCGAAGGATAGACGGATTTACGTGTTTTAATGCTTCTTTATTTTTTACTGCTCATCCTTCGACAAGCTCAGGATGAGCAGTAAAAAATTATAATTCAATATCCATCCCATCAAATGCTAACTCAATCCCTACATTGTTCAATGTTTGTCGCTGAGGAGAGTCTTCATTCAAAATAGGATTAGTATTGTTAATATGGATTAATATTTTACGCGGTTTTTCCATCGCATTCAGAATACTCATAATACCGCCATCACTCGATTGATCAAGGTGACCCATTTCACTGGCACGCTTATCACTAATGCCTTCTTTAGACATTTCATCATCTGTCCATACTGTACCGTCGACTAAAATACAGTCTGCATTACGCATGTATTCAAGTACATGGTCTTCTGCAACACCTAATCCTGGTGCATAAAATAAGCTCTTACCTGTACGAAGATCTTTAATATTCATACCAATATTATCACCCGGTACGGTATTACCTCGGTGTGGTGAGTACGGTGGAGCCTCACTCAATAATGGTACAGCAGTAAATTCTAAACCTTCAGCTGTTGGAATAATAAATGGTGCTTGATCTGTGCCAATTTCATGATGATTAATACCGCGGAAATGACCTAAGATATTGAAGATAGGAAAGCCTGTCGTTAGATCGCCATACACAGCTTCAGTGGTATACACTTCCCACGGTTTATTATGTTCGCGTAACGTTAACATACCTGTTGCATGATCGATTTGAGCATCTGTAATGACAATCGCTGTTATCGCGGTATCTCGTACCGAACGGGCAGGTTGAATTGCAGGAAAATCATCTAATTGCTTTTTAATGTCTGGAGAAGCATTAAATAAAATCCAATCCGTACCATTAGCACTAATAGCAATTGATGATTGGGTACGGCGAATTGCTTTCACAGTGCCTTCGCGCACACCTTTACAGTTTTCGCAGTTACAATTCCACTGAGGAAAACCACCACCAGCACCTGAACCTAATACATGTACGAACATATTGTTATTTTTCCATTACGCTAAAACTAAATCAGATG
>JBJPGB010000054.1:0-17644 GCA_048595405.1 Methylophagaceae bacterium | reverse complement strand
ATTGATAATATTGAAGTGAGTGATTATCAATGTCTTACTGCATTAGCTGAAAAATTATCAGGAAGACGTATTGACTGGCTAATTAATAATGCGGGTATTGCTGATGGTATTTCATGGGGAGATATTGATGAGCGATCAATTGCCAGCACCAAGCGAATGTTTGAAGTAAATAGTCTTGGCCCATTACTCACCACTCATGCCCTACAAAACAATTTAGCTGACGGTAGCAAAGTTGGCATTATCACCAGTCGTATGGGGTCGATTGATGATAATGGTTCTGGTGGTAGTTATGGCTATCGCATGTCAAAATCAGCAGTAAATGCAGTAGGTAAATCATTATCCATAGATTTAAAACCACGTGGAATTGCCGTTGCTATTTTGCATCCAGGTTATGTGCGAACTGATATGGTTGGTCATAATGGATTGATTGATACCGATGAATCAGTATTGGGTTTGCTTGCTCGAATGGATGAATTGACCTTAGAAAACAGTGGTTCATTTTGGCATAGTAATGGTGAGTTACTACCTTGGTAAATATCTGCACGAGTCGTCTTTTCAGTCATTACGGTGTTAAAAACAATCTCAAAATGCTCATTTACATTTGTAAACTGCGCTTTGTCGATTATTTTTGCCTTGTACTGACCCAAAATACTTAGCGTACAAAGGCATTCCTGAAATTTTTAAAATGAATTACCCTAAGCTATCCTTAGCACAACAGCAAAAATTGCCTGAATTAATTCAAGTAAATGCATTGCCGATGATGTTTGATGATAGTACGCATCAATTATGGCGGTGTGAAACGGCACAGGGGCCATTAATACTTAAAGTATGCAATAGAAATAATGTTGTTCAATCAACATTTTGGCAAGGTATGAAGTCGTTATTTGATGTTGATATACCCAATCAATTAGCTCAGTTTGAGCAAGTTTTTCAAATAGTAACAAGTTTAAGTTCATTAGCTATACCTGACTATATTGCTTCTGACTCACAGTCCCATAAACAAATACCATCCATCCTGAGATCGTCGAAGGATGAGGATATAAATCATGGTTCGCCCTTCGACAGGCTTAGGGTGAACGGAAGATCGCCTGCATTTATTGCTGTGCAAGAATTGTCAGGAGTAATGGTTGAGGCAGATGCAGTCAATGATAAAATGGTTGTGAGTCTTGCCGATCATCTTGCAAAACTACATCAAGCGACACAGTCTACGTGGGGACGGATTGGGCACACTAATTTTGATGTTCAACAATGGCTATTACGATTAAAAGGCACATTAAAACTATTAGCCGACAGGCAGGAAGTCGCTATTCCTGATGAATTATTAAACGAAGCAATAGAACAAGCTGAAAATTGTACGACAGAGGAATTTGTACTGATTATGCCAGATCTTCGTTGGGACCAATTTCTACAACAAGATGGCAAATTAATAGCATTAGTTGATTTGGATGCATTTGTGTTTGGCCCGAGAGAGTTAGAATTAGTATTGCTTGAATATCTGTTAACAGAGCAACAGGCTAAGGTATTTGCAACACACTACCAACAAATACATTCCTTACCTGATCTTTCTCAAGTCAGAAAACCGTATCGATTATTATTGTTTCTGATGAATGTATTAGGTGAAACAGATCTTGATGTTTGGATGCAATCACCAACACGATGGTGATAACTATAAATCAAACTCATTTTTATCAGCTTTCTTTTTTCGAAAGATAAAAATAAGTATTGCAAGGATTGATAGAAGCAAAAGAATAGGATGGAATAGCAATATATCAAAACGGATATTGCATTCACCACTACAGAGCACGCCTGTTTGTACTAAGTATTCGTAGAACGAATATACTACCCATGACAGTGATGTAAACAATGTAAAACGTGATTTTCTAATCAAATAAAAAATCAAAAACAAGATCGCTGGAATAAATCCTAACAGGGGGGTATGAAGCAGTTCCGAGGAAATTAAGGATAAAAAAGTGAGTATTTCAATTGCGAATTCATTCATATATCAATTAACCTTACGATAAAGTTTCTGCCAACTAATAAACCCGACCACAGCTAAGATAAGATAGACGCTATACATAACGATAGTGGCGTAATAGCCATTTTGAGCATAAAGCACAATAGCAGCAGTATCGATCACCACCCAATATAACCAGTTTTGAATAACTTTTTTAGCCATTAATAATGTATTCATTACCGAGAATACGGTGACACCGGCATCCAGGTAGGGATTTTGTGAAGCATCAATAGCGTGTAGATATTGTGCTGTTGCAACGGTTAAGATCGTGCCGATGATTAAGAATAAAAGTTGCTTTGACCACGTCCAACTAGAGATAGGTAAATCATCTTCACTATCACCATGTTTTCGCCATAAGAAATAGCCATAAATAGCCATACCCATATAATAAAAATTAAGTAAGGCTTGCATGGGAAGTTGGCCTTCCCAAAATAAGACTGTGTAAATCAATGTGCTGACAAAGGCTAATGGCCAGCACCATTGTGATTCTCTGGCCGCTAAGATTACATAGCCAATACCCAGCAGGGAAGCAGATACTTCCCAGGCTGATAGGGCTAAAAATCCATTAATAATGAGGGTGAATAAAGAGTCGGTCATTAATCAACAATATGTTCGCGATCCATGCCGACTAGTTTCATCACAAAGACGCTTTCTGGCAATAATGAAAACACATGTTCAATTTCGTCTCCAAGAGCATCCATTACATCACGGTATTCACCAAAAATTTGCGTGCTTAGGCTATTACGGACGATGTTGAGTTTTGGATCTTCACTGATGCGATCGATAAATGCGAGAATAGGGGCGACATAATTATCTTTGAGTGGGTAGAAACTGATATCAATAGAAACTCTCATTGTTTTTAAATCCTTATAAAAAAAGAGGGGCTGTTGAAGCCCCTTTAAAATAACACTTAATAGTCGTAACTAACAGAAAGTCCGATAACGCGTGGATCACCTTTTTGGATGTAGTTACGATCTGCATAAGCAATAACGGGATCATTACCGAAGAAGAAACCACGAGTGGCATACTCTTTATCAAATAGGTTTTTACCCCAAAGCGTTACTTTCCAATCGCCATTTCGGTAATCTATGCTGGAATTAACTAGGGCATAAGAACTTGATTTAGCGTTGTGACTATTTGAGAAATAAAACTCATCTTTGCCTTCTATATTGGCTCTAAAGGTCCAATTTTGTGCGAAGTAAAATTCACTGGCTATGTTAAATTGATAAGCGGGGGCATGGGCTTGTCGGCGACCACTAATCTTGATGCCATCCGCGAGTAAGTCTGGATTATCATATTTATCAAAGGTCGCATCTAATAGACCAACGGCAGCAAAGACACGCCATTGATCATTAACTAACCAGTCTACGTCAGCTTCAATACCAATATTTTTACCTTTAGCGGCATTAGCTTGGAAATCAATAAATGCTGGGCCAACTTGTAGTGAGCTTTTTACCTGAGCATCCCTACGCAAAGCATAGAATATCGCGATATTAGTATTAAGCTCACCATTAAGCCATGATGATTTAATGCCTGCTTCAAGGCTCCATAAGTATTCGGTATCAAAATCACGTTGGTTCGGGGTGATGCTGGCATCGGTATTAACACCACCGGACTTATAACCACGTGATAGCGAGGTATATAACAATTGATCATCACTAGCTTGATAGTTCAAACCGAGTTTGCCACCGAATAAGACTTCACTGGTATCAATTTCTAATGCATTTGAATCTTGATAATCCGCTTCAAAATATTCAATACGCAGGCCTGATATTAAGGTGAGCTTGTCATCAAGATGGGAATCTAATTGACCAAAAATAGCGGTGTTTTTGGTATCGTATTCATTCTCAAGCAGGGTGGTACCAAAGACACCAAAATCTGAGTTTTGGTCCAGCTCTTCATCCTGTTCTAAATAATATAAACCGACAGCCCATTCGGTAGAGTTATTGAAGAGCCAACCATTTTCATTGGATAACGCTCGTAACTCTACCGAGTAGTTTTCACGCTTACGTTTAAATTCTTCAAAACCATTATAGGAAAAAGCAGGAATAAGAGGTGTATTAAAAGGAACATTACGCCAGTCAGCATCATAACTATAAACTACATCAGATTTGACATAACTGATGGTCGATTGTAATTGAACAGCATCACTAGCACGCCAATCTATTTTTAATGCAAAAGCGTTGGTACGTTGTTTATCTTGACCAGGTTCATCGGTCAAGGTATTACGGCTATTATCAAAGGTAAAGGCATCATAGCCATTATCAATATCAAGGTGAAGGATATTTAAATCAACAACTAAATTATCACTGGCTAACCATTCTAGCTGGCCACGAGCAGTGATTTCATCACGATCTTGAGTATTGTCACGATCAAGAAAGTCATTATCAATGTAACCATCGGATTGGTAGGTATGAAGGGAAAATCGACCTAATAATTTATCGTCTACCAATGGGCCGCCAACGGCAATGCCTACGTTATGAGTATTGTATTCTGCGATGCCAGTTTCAATATGAACCTCTAATTCATCAGAAGCTTGTTTGCTCTGCATATTAATGACACCTGCAAGAGCATTGGTACCATAACGAGTGCCTTGCGGCCCGCGTAGAATTTCTACTTGTTCAATATCAAATAAGGTCGCAGCACCACCAGTACGACTAAAATCAATACCATCAATAATTAATCCAACAGAAGGATTGATGGGTGCAGCAAATTGGCTGCGTTCGCCGATACCGCGGATTTGGAAATATTGGCCACGAGATGCACCGCTAGAGACATTGACATTAGGCGCTAAATTAAGAATATCCTCAATATGTTGAGCGCCACGTGATTCGATAAGATCACTATCAATAGTCGTCAAACTAACGGGCGTTTGTTGAGCAAGGCTAGGTCTAAAATCAGCACTGACTACCATGGATGGCAAGTCAATCTCTGTTGCTTCAGCAAAGGCGATGCTGGAAAGTAATACTGCGATAGCAGTAGATAAATTTTTGAACTTCATATATATCCTTTTTAAATATCAAAAAGGACAGGGGATAACGTTTATTTGGTTTACAAATGGTTGTATCTCGGCCTGTCCCTACGCCAGCATTAACTGGATCAGGTTCATAGGGTTTCTTCTTTATAGAAGATCTCAGGCGTTAAGGGCGCATCTGTTAATTATGGGTAAGATAGATTGAGATTCAAAATCTTCAAGAGCAAGGCTCCATACATTCGTAATAGTTAGTCTATTGTGAGTGTTTAGTAACGAAGCTATTGGCTTTTGGACTCAATATACTTATTCATAATTAATAGAGGTGCCCTTTGACCACCCCTAGGCTTGATAGTGCTATTGCTTATTTGCAGCAGCAAAAATCAGTGGGTAATATACCTTAAAATGATATTTATGGCTAGGTGTGTAAATTATGTTAATTTCAGTAACACTTTGTTTTTGTATGGGAATTAGCTAATGCTAGATCGACATGAAGGACAGACACGTAACTTGCTATTCATTCGCTTTGTTGGGACTTTATGGCCGATATTATCATAGCAATGGGGACAGAAAAAACCTTTTTGATCGGCAAAGATATAGCAGCCGGACTTCATTTCTGGTTTGGAATTTGACACACCTTGGCTCGAATTGTTTTGTTTGCGTAGTTGAGATGCCTCTAAATGAATGATATCCAACTCAGCTGACAAGGAGTTTAATAAATTGGCAAGCTCAGGGTTATTAGCAAGTTGCTTATGGGCAGAAATTTGTTGTACAAGTGATTTTGAGTGATCAATTGATTTAATAATAGTCATCATTTTTAGGCAATCGCTTGTTCGACAATATTGCGAGTGAGTTGTGGTGCTAGATATTCGATAAAGGCATAGCTATAACCGCGCAGATAACTGCCACGTTTTATACCAAGATGGGTGGTGCTTGGTTTAAATAAATGACTGGCATCCATTGCTTGTAAAGGTGAATCTTTAGCGGCATCAAATGCCATGCTGGCGATGATGCCAATGCCTAGATCTAAACCGATATAGGTTTTAATGACATCAGCATCAGTGGCGGTGAAGACCACATTGGGTTCAAGGCCACGTTCAATAAAAGACTGATCTTGTTGTGCACGACCAGTGAATCCCATTACATACGTCAGAATAGGATATTGAGCAATCGCTTCAAGTGTTAGTTTTTTCTCTGCTAATAATGGATGATTAGGCGGGGTAATGATAGATCGGTTCCAATCATAGCAAGGCAAAATAGCGAGTGATTCAAATTGAGCTAAGCCTTCGGTAGCGATGGCAATATCAACTCGGCCAGTAGCTGCCATTTCGGCAATTTCGGTGGGGGTTCCTTGCACCATATTGAGATGAACATTGGGATAATGTTGCGAAAAAGCTTTGATGGCTTTAGGTAATGCGTAACGTGCTTGAGTATGTGTGGTGCCAATGGATAATGTGCCTAGCTGATCATCTTTACTGTCAGCAGCAAGCTGACGAATATTTTCAACATCCATTAGGACACGATCTGCCATTTCAACCACAGATCGACCAACAGGCGTTAAGTTGGTTAGTCGTTTACCATGACGTTCAAATATTTTTAAGCCGAGTTCATCTTCAAGTTGTTGAACTTGATTGCTGACCCCGGGTTGAGAAGCGTGTAAGGCATTGGCAGCAGCAGAGACGCTTAAACCTCGGCGGGCAATTTCTCGTACATATTTTAATTGTTGTAGTTTCATAGTACTAAACCCATATACGTTTTAGTTATAACAATAGTTAATAATATTCATTGATAGAATATTATTAAATGATAAAATTGTCACCTTTTAAAGTATTGAGTAGACATTAGAACGGCATGGAGTGGGGATATACATTAGCAGGATTATTTGTCGGCATCATGGTCGGAATGACTGGCGTGGGCGGTGGATCATTGATGACGCCGATCTTGATTTTCGGCTTTGCCATCCAACCTATTGTTGCTGTGGGGACCGATCTATTATTTGCAGCTATCACCAAAGCAGGTGGTGTTTGGGCCTATTGGCGCCATGGTGTAGTGAATTGGCGAGTAGTAAAAAGATTATCAATGGGCAGTATCACGATGACAATACTCACGTTGTGGGCATTGAGCGTGGGAGGGGTAAATGCTGGTCAACATGATGACTTTATTACTTCGGCACTTGGGGTGGCGTTAATTTTGACATCAAGTGCTCTATTATTAAAAGGAACAATTTCAGGCATTTTGCAAGCGAGAACAGGTAATCCTGTTGTGAGTGCAATATACAAAGTGCGTGAGGATGAAAATCATAAAGCCTTCGCAACCATTGTCACTGGCGGCTTTCTGGGGGTGATGGTGACATTGTCATCGGTGGGTGCGGGTGCAATCGGAGCAGCTGTTTTATTATTTTTATATCCAAGGATGAAAGGGGTGGAGATCGTTGCAACGGATATTGCTCATGCAGTGCCATTAACAGCGATTGCTGGCTTAGGTCATTCTGCTGTGGGCACCGTGGACTGGTCATTATTATCTTATCTAGTGCTAGGATCATTACCTGGAATATACATTGGGAGTCATTTAGGTGTAAAAATACCCGAACGTGTAATGAGGCCTTTATTAGCCGTATTGCTATTGGGGGTGGGCGTTAAATGTCTATTATAATTGAAGCAATTGATCTAACTTTATATGGTTGTCCATTGCACTATATTAAGGCAAGAGCAGCACTACATGCTGTGGAAAAAGACCAGGAATTATCATTTATGATAAATAATGGTCATGCAGTAAATGAGGTCTTGAACAGTTTGCGTCAGGATGGCCAAATTTGTGAGGTTTTATTAATTGAGCCATTAACAACAACGATTAAGGTAACGAAGAAATATGACCGAAATCAGTGAACATTTAAGTACTAAGATTGAGGCTGTGAAAGAAATCTTGGTAAATATTGTGGATGATCATCATCCAGCTACCTTAGCATCAAGTTATGGTGCTGAAGATATGGTGCTAATGGATTTGATCTGCAAATTTGCACCAGAGATTGAAATTTTTTCTCTGGACACAGGTCGTTTGCCTCAACAAACTTATGATGTAATGCAAGAAGTTAAAGCACATTATAATCAAACAGTGAAAGTGTATTTCCCTGAGACAAGTGATGTTGAAGCATATGTCACTCAGCAAGGCTCTAATGCATTTTATGACAGTGTGGAATTACGCAAACAGTGCTGTGGAATCAGGAAGGTAGAACCATTAAAGCGTGCTTTGATGGGTAAAAAAGCATGGTTGACCGGAATGCGGCGATCACAAGCGGTGACGCGAAGTGAATTACCGCTGTCAGAATATGATGAAGATCATGGCTTGCAAAAATTTAGTCCACTGACAGATTGGTCAAATGGTGATGTGTGGGCATATATCAAAGCATTTGATGTGCCGTATAATAAGTTACATGATCAAGGTTACGCCAGTATTGGTTGCGCACCTTGTACACGTGCAATCACGGCAGGTGAAGATATTCGGGCTGGCCGCTGGTGGTGGGAAGATCTGGAAAATAAAGAGTGTGGCTTACATGTTAAAGACCATTAGAGAGTTGCTCGATATTGAATGGTAGCGAAATAATATGTATCGGCGGTCGTGGTGAGTTTCCGATTATCCTTCGATAAACGCAGGATGAACGGAATTTAAATTTAGAGAATTGAGATGACTAAAAAATTAACACATTTGCAACAGCTAGAAGCTGAAAGCATCCATATCATGCGTGAAGTGGCGGCGGAGTTTGATAACCCTGTCATGCTCTATTCTGTGGGTAAAGATTCAGCAGTGATGTTACATTTGGCGATGAAGGCCTTTGCACCAGGTAAGCCACCATTTCCATTGCTTCATGTCGATACGACATGGAAGTTTAAAGAGATGATTAAATTTCGAGATCAACGGGTGAAAGACTTAGGATTGGAACTGCTTGTTCATAGCAATCAAGAAGGGATTGATGAGGGAATAAATCCTTTTGATCATGCTCGTTATACCGACATTATGAAAACAGATGCTTTGAAACAAGCATTAGATCAATATGGCTTTGATGCTGCCTTTGGTGGTGCTCGACGTGATGAAGAGAAGTCACGTGCTAAGGAAAGAGTGTATTCATTCCGTGATAAAAATCACCGTTGGGATCCAAAACAACAACGACCAGAATTATGGAATATCTATAATAGCAAAGTGAATCAAGGTGAAAGCATTCGGGTATTCCCATTATCAAACTGGACCGAGTTGGATATTTGGCAATATATTCATTTGGAAGGCATTCCTATTGTACCGCTTTATTATGCCGCTGAACGCCCTGTTGTGGAGCGTAATGGTTTAAAGATTATGGTTGACGATGATCGTATGCGTTTAGAAGAAGGTGAACAACCAAAAATGGAAATGGTACGCTTCAGAACCTTAGGTTGTTACCCATTGACAGGCGCCGTTGAATCTAATGCCCATACCTTGCCAGAAATCATCCAAGAAATGTTATTGACCACCACTTCAGAGCGTCAAGGTCGAGCTATTGACCATGATGAGGCTGGTTCGATGGAGAAGAAAAAACAAGAGGGTTATTTCTAATGCGTAGTCATCTTAATTGCCTCAGGATGGGCGTCACACAAAATCAATCGAGTCTGACCCCATTGAAAGGGACTGCATCATGAGTACTGAAAATAATTACCAAACAGATAGTCTAATCGCCACCGATATTGATGCCTATTTAAAACAACATGAAAACAAAGAAATTTTGCGTTTTTTAACCTGTGGCAATGTCGATGATGGTAAAAGTACCTTAATTGGTCGCCTGTTATATGACTCAAAAATGATCTATGAAGATCAATTAGAGTCGATTACTAAAGATAGCGTTAAATCTGGAACAACGGGAGAAGCAGTTGATTTGGCCTTGCTAGTGGATGGTTTGCAAGCTGAACGTGAGCAAGGGATTACTATTGATGTGGCTTACCGTTATTTCTCTACCACAAAACGTAAATTTATCATTGCGGATACGCCGGGCCATGAACAATACACCCGTAATATGGCAACAGGAGCATCCAATTGCCAGTTGGCTGTGATCTTAATTGACGCTCGATATGGTGTGCAAACCCAAACTCGTCGCCATAGTTTTATCGCTAATTTATTAGGTATTAAACACATCATTGTTGCCATTAATAAGATGGATATTAAAGATTATAGTGAGCAGGTTTATAACGATATTCGTAAAGATTACACCGCGTTTGCTCGAGAACTAGAAATGGACGATGTGCACTTTGTACCATTGTCAGCTTTAGTCGGCGATAACGTCGTTAATAAAAGCGAAAATATGCCTTGGTATCAAGGTGAAACGTTAATGTATTTATTAGAAAATATCGAAATTTCACAGGATGCAAATGTCGATGATATGCGTTTCCCGGTGCAGTATGTCAATCGACCTAATCTTAATTTCCGTGGTTATTGTGGCACGTTAGCATCAGGGGTATTAAAACCGGGTGATGCGATTACTGTATTGCCATCAGGTGTTGAGAGCTCGGTAAAATCAGTGGTGACCTATGATGGTGATTTAGAGGAAGCGATTCCGGGTGAAGCGGTCACCGTTACTTTAGAAGATGAAATAGATGCCAGCCGTGGCGATATGATTGTTCATCGCAACTATCAACCGCATGTTGCCAGTCATTTTAAAGCAACTGTGGTGTGGATGACGGAAAAACCATTAGTCAGTGGTAAGCAATATAATTTCAAAGTAGGTGTAACAGAAAGTACCGGTATATTAACGGGGATCAATAGCCAGATTGATGTTAATACACTTGCTGAAAATGAAGCAAGTGAGTTGAAATTAAATGAAATTGGTCAATGTGAATTTTCATTGGGTAAGCCGGTAGTATTTGATGCTTATAAACGTAATCGTAGTACCGGATCGTTCATCATTATTGATCGTTTGACTAATGTCACTATTGGCGCCGGGATGATTACGGAAGCGGTATCAGGTTCACAAGCACAGCAAGTGATTAGTTCTGAGCATATTTCTGAATTTGAAATTGAATTAAATACTTTGATTAGAAAACATTTCCCACATTGGGATGTAAAAGATTTAGGTTCTTTGTTAAAATAAGGTATTGAGGCAAGCTGGGCGCAATGGCTAGCTTGCCTTTCTAATAACGTCGTTAATTTGTGTTCAATGTTTCACCGGTACAAATTTGTAGCTGAATACTAGATTATTTTCCGGCTTCAAGAGCTCGAGTGTATTCACCTTCTAAATCATCAAGAATAGACACTACACTATCACTGGCTTGCTCCATCTGGCGTAGGTGTTCGATACTTTGTAGTTCTTGACCTTCGGCATGTGCTTGTAAGGCGGCTACGCCTTCATCATGGACGAGAGAATGTGGAATATCTAGACTACGGAATGTTGTTGAGTCGGTAAATAGTCTGGCACCTTCGCCTTCAAAATACCATTTTCCGAGACGACATTGAGTGTGGCGTGCAAAATCATCTTCTGTTTTAGCAGACAATTCAAAAATTACTTTATAAATTTCAAGTTTATAAAGTAGATGATCCATTTTGATTAGCTCGATAAATTTAGCAGCAGAGGATTGATTAATAACAGATGTCATACCGGAAGCAAGCCCGACGACTTGATCAATGACAATACTGACTGAATCTATTGATGTTTGCATATGTTTCATTGCGGCAAGCATTTCATCGAAGCTATTGCTAGTCGACGCAGCATTAGTCGCAATTTCTTCAACAAATACTTGTATTTCATTGGTGGCTTCTTCTGTCTTGCCAGCTAATGTACGCACTTCGTCGGCAACCACAGCAAAACCACGACCATGTTCACCTGCTCGTGCGGCTTCAATGGCGGCATTTAAGGCTAATAAATTGGTTTGGCTTGATATGCCGGCAATGGTGTCAGTAAATACGGCAATACTTTGACTAGCAGTGTTTAACTTTTGAACTGCGCCAACGCTGATAGTGGTGGATTCACTCAATACAGAAATGTGTTTTTTAATCTGCTCTAAAGTAGCGGTACTTTCAGAAAAAAGGTTTGATGTTTCCGATAATTTGGCTTGTTCATCGAGCAATTCTTGAGTACTAGTGGCTGACTTCATTCTAATCGCATCTAGCGTTTCGGTAATGCCGATACATAAGCCGATTTCTTGTTTTGTTTGCTCGATCTCGATGGTATGGTGGGTTTGTTTGTTTGCCTCGGTATCAAGCATGTTTTGTGTGAGCGATGCTATTTCAGCCTGAGAATCTTGTAATTCTGATTCTAATGCCGCTATGCGATTTTGTAGCTGTTGTTGTTCTTTTTTATTGTTATTGCTAAACCACATTTAATGGTGACCTATATTAAATTAATTATTGAATTTCACGCCATAAGATAAATTATATCTGTGTAGTGATTTTCGTTATATATACGGTATCGGCACTAAAGTAGAAAACATAACACGTATATGATGTATGAAGTTAGTCACTAATAATAAGCTATTCTAATACTTGTTTCCATTGCTGTAATTTTTGTTCAAATATCATCGCAGCATAGGCAGGACTAGTGGAAGGTAGTCTTGTTTTATTGAGTTGCTTATATGGTTTATCTAAGTGTGGAAAAACATATTGTTTAAATACTTGTTCAGCCTTGCCACCATTAAACAATATGAGCTCAATCTTGGGGTGCTGTTGGAAAAAAGTATTGAAGTCGTTGACAGCGATACTATCAGTTTCAATATGTTGGTCTAGGCTACCTTGGCGTTGACACGATTTTAAGACATCCCATACGGCAATATGATTTGTTATTAAATGTTGGCATTGTTGTTGATAATCCCATTTTTTATCCATATCAAATAAAACGGACATAATTGGCCAAAATGCATTGCGTGGATGGGCGTAATATTGTTGTTGCTGAAGTGATTTAATACTGGGCATGGAGCCAAGAATTAAGATTTGTGCATATTTATCAGCAATAGCTGGAAAGCCCGTTTCTAGTGGCACTATTGATATCGATTGTCATTATGATCTATCCAGCCACCGATATGACGTCCAGCAGGATCATGGTGAGTCCAATGAATTACCCCACCTTTATTATTCCATTCGTATTCGCCATAAACAGTGACGATATCCCCCTTTTTTAGACTATTTATTCTGGGGGCGAGATCAATATTGTGGGCGATTAAGATTGTTTGACCACCCGATAGTTTGATTAGAAAGCGTTGGTGGCGACTACCCTCTAAATCATCACTAAGTAGTTTAAATACCTGCGACGTTACCGCAACTTGAACATCGCTTTGCTGCTGCTGGATAAGTTGCTCAATATTTGTCTGTTGACTTGAGCTAGAGCCAGCTTGTTCTGGCTCAAATTTGCTGGCGAAGTAACCAATAACAAGAAAGGCAATAATAAGCCAGAGACGGTGTTTTTGACGTGATGCTTTAGACATAGGCTTTATATTACTCGTTATGGCGCGATGTAATGCGGAACTGACTTAATAGTCTATAGTGTCAATTATGCAGTAATGTAGATCGAATTGCTGTCATTATGGTGGGTATAAAAGATATTTAAAGAGTGATGATGACAAAACAGCAGCAATACATAAGCTCTTCCATAACACGCCGACATTTTGTATTGGGTGCTTCATCGGCTTTAGCTGTTGCGGCATTACCATGGTCGCGATTAGCCTTTTCAGCAGACCAGCCAATTATTACTCCAACCTTACGAGGTCAGAACTTCAATCTTGATATTGGTTTTCAGAAAGTTAATTTCACCGGCCAACAAGCTATTGCCACTACGGTAAATAATTCTCTACCTGCTCCTACCTTACGGTGGAAGGAGGGTGAGCGCGTGACTCTAAAAGTCACTAATCATTTGGCTCAAGATAGCTCTATCCACTGGCATGGCATGATTTTGCCTACCAATATGGATGGTGTGCCGGGCTTGAGTTATGCCGGGATTAAGCCGGGTGAAACATTTGAGTATCAATTTGATGTTAAGCAAAGTGGTACTTATTGGTATCACAGTCATTCGGGTTATCAGGAACAAACAGGGGTTTATGGTGCAATCGTGATTGATCCAGCCGAAGCCGATCCGGTGGAATATGACCGTGATTATGTGGTGGTACTTTCAGACTGGACAGATGAAGATCCTGCTGATGTTTACGCGAAGTTAAAAAAACAAAGCCATTATTACAATATGAAAGAACGTACATTTGGTGATGTCTGGTCCGATGTCAAAGAAAAGGGTGTGACTCAAACCTTACGTGATCGAGAAATGTGGAACGATATGCGAATGTCGGACCGTGATATTTCGGATGTTACCGGTATGACCTACACTTTTTTGATGAATGGTCAAACACCTGAACAAGGCTGGACAGGATTATTTAATAAGGGCGAAAAAATTCGACTACGGTTTATCAATGCGGCAGCGATGACTTTATTTGATGTACGTATTCCTGGTGTCAAAATGACAGTAGTAGCATCAGATGGACAGAATATTGAGCCTGTAACAATTGATGATTTTCGTATTGGTGTGGCTGAAACTTACGATGTCATTGTAGAGCCAGAAGGGGATCAAGCTCACACTATTTTTGCCCAAGCAATTGATAGAACAGGGTTTGCCTATGGTGTATTAACCCCCGATATTAATATGAAGGCTGAATTACCAGAACTTGACCCGGTACCGATTTTGACGATGGCGGATATGGGGATGAGTCATGAGATGATGGCCATGTCGGAACATGCTGGACATCAGATGGATGATGCTATGGCAATGGATATGGCATCCGAAATGGGTTCAGGAAAGGCCGGTTATGGCAGTGCAATGTCAGTGACACATCAAGATACTGAGTTTGGCCCACATGTTGATATGCGAGCTGAGTTGCCAATGTATAACATAGATGATCCTGGTATCGGTTTACGTGATCACCAACAAGCGTATGGTCGTAGAGTACTAACGTATGCCGATCTACATAATTTATATCCTACAGCTGATCCGCGAGAACCGAGCCGCGAAATTGAGTTGCATCTGACCGGTAATATGATGCGATATATGTGGTCAATTAATGGCATTAAATATGCTGATGCGGAGCCGATTATATTGCAATATGGTGAGCGGGTTCGCTTTACTTTAATTAATGACACTATGATGAATCACCCTATGCATTTACATGGCTTGTGGAGTGAGCTGGAAACAGGTGATTCTAAAAATATTCCGCGAAAACACACTGTTATTGTACAGCCGGGATCTCGAATCAGTTATTTAATATCTGCTGATGCACTAGGGCGATGGGCTTATCACTGCCATTTGCGTTTTCATATGTTTGCTATGTTTCGTGAAGTGAGGGTGATCCGGTGAGGTTTATTAATAAATTCATTTTTTTGATTGTTGCATTATTTACAACAAATGTAGTCGCTATGGGCGAAGATGATCCCATACTGACAATGCTGAAAATTGATCAATTAGAAGTCACGGACGTGAGTGGTCACAATGATGCCGCTTGGGATGCACAAGCTTGGATTGGGCAAGATTTGAATAAACTGTGGATCAAAACCGAAGGTGAACGAGTTGATAGTGATATTGATGAGGCGGAAATTCAACTGCTTTATAGTCACGCAATTGCGCCCTATTGGGATGCTCAAATTGGCTGGCGGCATGATATAGATCCCAAGCCTAATCGAGATTGGCTGGTGCTTGGTGTACAAGGTGTGGCGCCGTATTTCTTTGAGACCGATATTGCTTTATTTGTAGGTGAGGGTGGCATGGTTGGCTTAAGAGCTGAGTGGGAATATGAGTTATTGTTTAGCCAGAAATGGATATTAACACCGGAAATTGAAGTCAATGTTTTGAGTAAGAATGATCAAGATGTTGGTTTAGGAAGTGGCTTGTCGGATATTGATCTAGGTTTACGTTTACGTTATGAGATTCGACGCGAATTTGCACCTTATATTGGTATTGAGTGGAATAAACAATTTGGTGATACAGCGGACTTTTCGAGACAAGAAAGTGAACGTAGTTCCGATACTAAATGGGTTGCAGGCATCAGACTGTGGTTTTAATAAAAACATTTATTCTGGGCTTGTCGAAGGATTAATTGCCCTTCGACACGCTCAGGGCGAACGAAGTTATTATCCGAAACTGCAAACGTGATTTTAGGTGGGTTGATATTCTATATAGACGATAATCTTCTATTAATATAGATATTTATAATTTACAGTTATAAGTGTTGATCGCATATAATAGCCCTCTAATTATTTAGTTCGAGATAATAAATGTACCAATACGATCACTATGATCAAGCGATGGTCGATCAGCGGGTTACACAGTACCGTGATCAAACAAATCGCTTTTTAGCTGGTGAGTTGACAGAAGATCAATTCCGTCCTTTGAGATTGATGAATGGTCTTTATGTGCAAATTCACGCGCCGATGTTACGGGTGGCGATTCCATATGGCTTAATGTCTTCAAAACAAGTCCGTAAAGTGGCGGATATATCTCGTCGTTACGATAAAGGCTATGTGCACTTTACGACTCGACAAAACTTTCAATTAAACTGGCCAGCATTAGAAACAGTACCTGATATTTTGGCAGAGTTAGCATCGGTGCAAATGCATGCTATTCAAAGTAGTGGTAACTGTATTCGTAATACGACTTCAGACCAATTAGCAGGTGTTCATGCTGGAGAGCTTGAAGATCCACGTCCGTGGTGTGAGATCATCCGGCAATGGTCGACATTCCATCCAGAATTTGCCTACTTACCACGTAAATTCAAGATTGCCGTTATTGGCAATAGTGAAGACCGTGCGGCAACGAAATTGCATGATATCGGTTTACATTTAGTCAAAAATAATGAAGGTGAGATTGGTTTTGAAGTGCTGGTCGGCGGTGGTTTGGGACGAACACCTATTTTAGGTAAGCAGATTCGGCCCTTCCTAGAAAAGAAAGATCTATTATCTTATTTAGAAGCAATTTTACGAATTTATAATCGCTTAGGTCGCCGTGATAATAAATATAAAGCACGGATTAAGATCACTGTTCGTGAACATGGTATCAATCATATTCGTGAATTAGTTGAAGCGGAATGGGTGCAAATTCGTGAGCAACTAGAGTTAGATGACAAAGAAATTGATCGGGTAAAACAATACTTCACGGAACCTGATTATGATGTAGCTGCTGGCGGTGATGATAGTTTTGCCAAAATGCAGGCGGAAAATGCAGGTTTTGCTCGCTGGGTAACACAAAACGTAGTTGATCATAAAATTGCGGGTTATAAGATCGCCTATATTTCACTTAAATCACCAACAAGTCCGCCGGGAGATGTCAGTGCTGAACAATTAGATATTATTGCTGATTTGGCTGATGAGTTTAGTTTAGGTGAAATTCGGTCAACCCATAATCAGAATTTGTTATTGAGTGATGTTAAACAAGCTGATTTATATGCCTTATGGTGTCGTCTTAAAGCAGATAACTTGGCAACGGCAAATATTAATACCTTAACGGATATGATTTGTTGTCCGGGTTTGGATTTTTGTGGGTTAGCCAATGCGACGTCAATCCCCCTAGCGAAAGAGATTAACGAACGTTTTGATGATTTGGATTATCTCTATGACTTAGGTGATATTAAAATCAAGGTGTCAGGTTGCATGAATGGTTGTGCTCATCAAAGTGTCGGTCATAT
>JBJPGB010000053.1:0-53195 GCA_048595405.1 Methylophagaceae bacterium | reverse complement strand
TTTTCATAATTACGTATCCTTAATTTTTTCAAAATTGTTACACTTCCATTAACAATTTTAATTTTGTGACTTGTTCAAGTTCACATTCGACTTTGTTATCGAAATTCTATCTACGGGTAGCTTGTTACTTAAAATTACTGCGTAGAAACCAGCAAATTAATATCTGTCAATCATTCTAGGAGTATTAGACAATAAATAAAATACCTCTTATGGGGGGGTTAGGCTATTTGAATATTTATTAGTTGTTCTTTAAATATTGAACAAAAATCGCTAACAGCCAATTTTTAAAAAAGATAGATTGCTCTATAATTTGCTATTTATAAAATCGAAACTTGAAAACCTCAAGTCCAAACTATTTAGAGTGAAAATTATGACTGGAAGCCTTTTTATCGTTGCCGCACCCTCTGGTGCTGGCAAAACCAGCTTAGTCAATGCGCTGGTAAAGCAGCACGATAATATAAAATTATCGGTATCGCATACTACTCGTCCAGCTCGTGAGGCAGAGTCCCAAGGTCAAGATTATTATTTTATTAGTCAGGATTTATTTGCGCAGATGCGTGATTCGGGTGATTTTTTAGAATCAGCAACAGTATTTGATAATTGGTATGGCACCTCATCAGAGGCGGTGATGACACAATTGCAGCAGGGAAATGATGTTATTCTTGAAATTGATTGGCAAGGTGCACAACAGGTTCGCAAAAACCATCCAGATTGCACCAGCATTTTTATCCTGCCGCCATCAAAGATGGCATTAGAACAGCGTCTACGAGGTCGAGGTCAAGATAATGATGAGGTTATTGCTCGTCGAATGCGTGATGCTGAAAATGAAATGGCACATTATATTGAGTTTGATTATTTAATCGTGAATGATGATTTTGATGTGGCTTTGGCTAATTTGACAGCAATTATTTCTGCAAAACGGAATTTATTAGCACTTCAGATTCAGGTTCAGCAAAAATTATTAGCAGAACTTCTAGCTTAACTGCTAGATTTTTCGTAAAATTACTCATTTTTAGTTTGGGGCACCGACATGGCACGTACAACAGTGGAAGATTGTTTGGAGAATGTAGATAACCGATTTCAGTTGGTATTAATTGCATCTAAACGTGCACGTGAAATTTCGATGGGTTCCGATCCTCTAGTCACTCGTGATAATGACAAGCCAACCGTCATCGCATTACGTGAGATTGCTGAAGGTTTGGTTGACGCTTCAATTTTAGAGAAAACCAATGCGCGCGAACATGCTGAAGAAAGCATTGTGAAAGAAGAAGAGTTACAAGCGGCAGAATAAATCTTGTGATCGCAAAACCGACAGTCGCCTCAGAGCTCGCGTTAATTTATGACGCTGAACCTAAGCTTGCGATTGAAGACTTATGTTTTGTAACTGCTAATTATTTAGAATCCAGTCAGGTTGAAGATATTCGACGTGCCTATTTCTTTGCACGACAAGCACATGAAGGCCAACTTCGCCGTTCTGGCGAAGCGTATATTACCCATCCACTCGCGGTAGCACACGTTCTGGCCATCATGCATATGGATCATGAATGCATTATGGCAGGACTATTACATGATGTTATTGAAGATACGGACGTCAGTCGGGATAAACTTGCCGCTGAATTTAGCGAAGAAGTGGCATTATTAGTTGATGGTGTCAGTAAATTAGCCAAAGCAGCCTTTGAAACTCAGCAACAGGCGCAAGCAGAAAACTTACGAAAAATGATGTTGGCGATGTCACAAGACATTCGTGTCATTATCGTGAAATTGGCAGATCGTCTTCATAATATGCGTACGTTGGGCCATCTACCTTCAGAAAAACGTCGCCGAATTGCCAATGAAACCTTAGATATTTATGCACCTATTGCCCAGCGTTTAGGTATGAACCTGATGCGTTGTGAGCTGGAAGAATTAGGTTTCCATGTGTTACATCCTATCCGGTATCGGGTGTTATTCGATGCGGTGCGTAAGGCGCGGGGTAATCGTAAAGAGGTGGTTGGACAAATAACGGCTTCAATTTTAAATCGGATGGAACAAGAAGGTCTTTTCGCCGATATTCAGGGCCGTGAAAAAGATCTTTATAGCCTTTATCTGAAAATGATAGCGAAAAAATTATCATTTTCAGAAGTGATGGATGTCTATGCTTTCCGCATTGTCGTTGATGATGTCGATTCGTGTTATCGCATGCTGGGCATTGTTCATAATTTATATAAACCCGTGCCCAGTTTATTCAAGGATTATATTGCCATCCCTAAAGCAAATGGCTATCAATCTTTGCATACCGTACTATTTGGGCCTCACGGCATACCTATTGAGGTGCAAATTCGCTCACGTGATATGGATCAAATGGCAGAAGCCGGTGTTGCGGCGCATTGGCTGTATAAAACAGGGGAAAATGAAGGTAGTAGCCAATCTCATCGTCGAGCTAGGAAATGGTTGCAAGGTATTTTAGAGATGCAAAAAGACTCTGGTGATTCGGTGGAATTTCTTGAGAATCTAAAAATTGATTTATTCCCTGAAGAAATTTATGTCTTTACCCCGAAAGGTCAGATTTTATCATTGCCACGAGGGGCGACAGCGATAGACTTTGCTTATGCTGTGCATTCGGATGTTGGTAATAACTGTGTGGCAGTACGTATTGGTCGGCATCTCGTACCATTAAGTACCAAACTTGAGACGGGTCAAACGGTTAAGATTATTACTGCTCAGGTATCAAATCCTAATCCAGATTGGTTGAATTTTGTGACTACAGCCAAAGCCCGCACCAATATTCGTCACTATTTGAAACAGCTTCAAAATGAAGATGCCGTTATATTAGGACGGCGATTACTGATCAAAAACTTATCGGTATTTGGCACTCAACTGGATGATATTCCTGCCCAGCGTATTACTGATCTAGTTGCTGAATTTGAGCAAGATAATTTTATTCAGGTATTAGAAGATATCGGCTTAGGAAATCGCTCTGTTTTATTGGTCGCACAAAAGCTTGCTTATGATACTTCACCATTAGGTGATGAAGAACCTCAACCTTTGATCATTGCAGGTACGGAAGGCATGGTGGTGAGTTTTGGTCGTTGTTGCCACCCGATCCCGGGAGATTCAATACGTGGATATATCAGTGCCGGTCGGGGTATTGTTGTTCACCGAATAGATTGTAAAACAACACTAAATCTACGTGATCAGAATGAAAAATGGTTAGATGTAATGTGGGCACCTGAAACAGCACGTGAATTTCAGGTAGAGATTGTGGTACATGTTAAAAATCAACGAGGCGTACTGGCAACCATTGCTTCAGCCGTTTCTGAGAGTGATTCAAACATCGATAATGTGGTTGTTGATGAACGAGATGGCGGTTATTCAGATTTACGATTAACCATTGAGGTTGTTGATAGACAACATTTAGCCCGAGTGATGAGACGGTTGCGTCGAATTAAGATGGTAGAACGTATTACTCGACTCAAACAATAATATTGTTACATGACTCGTCTTTTTCACCCTAAGTAAGGCAAAAAAAATACTTTGCATAAAAAATATTATAATAATTTAATAGCTGTTAATAACGGCGATAATGGAGAATACAAGTATGGCGCGTGAAATTATTCACACATCAAAAGCACCAGAAGCAATTGGAACCTATTCACAAGCTGTTAAAGTCGGCGATATGGTGTATATGTCAGGTCAAATTCCTTTGGTTCCTGAAACAATGACGGTCATTGAAGGTGATTTTTCAACTCAAGTACGTCAGGTATTTGATAATTTATCAGCAGTAGCGGAAGCGGCTGGAGGTGATCTGCAAAATATTGTCAAGTTGAACATTTTTTTAACAGATCTGAGCTATTTCGGTACGGTTAATGAAATTATGGCGGAATATTTTCAACAGCCTTATCCAGCGCGTGCGGCAATTGGGGTCGCGTCATTACCAAAAGATGTACCTGTTGAAATGGATGCAGTGATGGATTTAAGCGCGTAAATAGTACGAATTAAAGGCGATGAATGATAAGGCCATGTTATCGGAGTCTGTTACTTCATTAAAAGGGGTTGGTAATAAGCTTGCAGAGCGTTTGCAAAAATTAGGCATTGTTCAAATACAAGACTTATTGTTCCACCTGCCATTACGTTATCAAGATCGCACCCGATTATTACCATTAGGCAGTCTCAGAGCTCAGCAAGAATGTTTAGTTGAAGGCACCGTGAAATTGAGTCAAATTAAGTTTGGTCGTCGTCGCTCATTACTTTGTTATATTGAAGACGGCACGGGCTCATTAGTATTGCGATTCTTCCATTTTTCCAAAGTGCAACAACAACAGTTGTCACAAGGTGTTCGTATTCGTTGTTTTGGTGAAGTGCGAACAGGCCCATCATCATTAGAAATGATCCACCCAGAATATCAACTGATAGCTGACGATACTATCGTTGCTGTGGATGCTGACTTAACCCCCGTTTATCCTACCACCGAAGGCATACATCAAATAGGTTTTCGTAAATTACTAAAACAGGCTTTGAGCTATCTTGATGATGAACAAATACTGCCTGAATTACTACCGGACAGTGCTCGCTTACATGAGGCTGCACATTATTCACTGGTAGAGGCACTGAAATTTGTTCATCAACCACCGCCTGATGCGGATGTGCAATTATTATTAGACCGACGACATCCCACACAGCGGCGATTAGCATTTGAAGAATTATTAGCCCAACAATTGAGTATGCGAAAAGTTAGGGTGCAGAGTCAGCAACATCAAGCACCCGTGCTGCAAAGTAATGGTCAACACCGCCAAGCATTATTGAATCAACTTCCATTCCCACTAACAGGTGCACAACAGCGTGTTATTGACGAAATTCTAATGGATATAGCTCAATCGGTACCGATGCAACGTTTAGTGCAAGGTGATGTTGGATCAGGAAAAACAGTCGTGGCTGCAATGGCAGTATTAGAAGCCGTTTCTGCAGGTTATCAAGCAGTAATGATGGCGCCAACCGAATTATTAGCAGAACAACATTATCAAACCTTTAAAACATGGTTAGAGCCATTAGGAATTCAATTGGGTTGGTGTGCAGGAAAACAAACAGCAGCCGAGCGAAAACAAGTACTGACAGCATTGAGTGAAGGACATATTCAAGTTGCTATAGGCACCCATGCCTTATTTCAAGATGAAGTTGTTTTTAATAATCTTGGATTAGTGGTGATTGATGAACAACATCGTTTTGGCGTTCATCAGCGATTAGCATTGCGGGATAAAGGTCGAAAAGAAGCTAGTTTCCCTCATCAATTAGTAATGACGGCAACCCCGATCCCTCGCACTTTAGCCATGACAGCTTATGCTGATCTTAATGTGTCGATAATAGATGAGTTACCACCAGGCCGAAGCCCAGTCACAACAGTTGTTATTCCTGATGCACGTCGTGATGATATTGTTCAACGGGTACATATTGCCTGCCAGGAAAATAGGCAAGTCTATTGGGTGTGTACTTTGATTGAAGAATCAGAACATTTGCAATGTCAGGCAGCTGAAGATGCGGCAACAGGATTACAACAAGCATTGCCCGACTGTCGAGTTGCACTTGTCCATGGTCGAATGAAGTCGGCTGAAAAAGAACAAGTGATGCGAGAGTTCAAACAAGGAAATATCGATTTGCTAGTGGCAACTACTGTGATTGAAGTCGGCGTAGATGTACCCAATGCTAGTTTAATGGTTATCGAAAATGCTGAACGATTAGGTTTAGCGCAATTGCATCAATTACGAGGTCGTGTAGGGCGGGGTAGTGTGCAAAGCCATTGTGTATTGATGTATCACGCGCCATTATCTGAAAATGGACAAGCACGCTTAAGCTGTATGCGAGATACTAATGATGGTTTTGCAATTGCTCAGCGTGATTTAGAATTGCGAGGGCCAGGTGAACTATTAGGAACAAGACAAACAGGATTGCCTCAATTTAGAGTGGCGAATGTAATGGAAGATCAAGATTTAATTAATGTAATGCCGCAAGCAGCTGATCAGTTTTTAGCGACCACACCAGAAAATAGTGATGCATTAATAGCAAGATGGTTTGGCCATAAAATTGATTTTGGACATGTATAAAAAATGAAATATTGGACACGTTGGCATTCGCCACAGCGACGTTTAATGCCAGCTAAACTAGCAGCTTGGTTAACCGATAAAAACTCATTAACACGACGATTACAGCAGCATAATCAATATGGTTTTTCGGTGCAGTTATTAAGTAATAGTTGGATTAAGCCGTTAACGGATGAAAGTCAGTGTTTGAATGTTTCGATGGCCGCATTAGCTTATCAACGAGAAGTACGGTTAATGGATGGTGACAGAGCAAATGTGTATGCTCGAACCATTATCCCGAGAGAGACTTTTATGACGATGCCGAGTCGCTTTAATAATTTGGGAAATAAATCCTTAGGAGAGTTATTGTTTACCGATCCGTCGGTAAAACGAGGCCCGATAGAAATTGCCTGTTTGAAACCAGGTCAATGGTTATATGAAATGGCAGTATTGGATGAAACATATCGGCCACAAGATTTGTGGGGAAGGCGGTCGTATTTTTATTTAAGCGGCAAAAAATTGCTCGTTAATGAGATATTTTTGCCGACTTTGGAGTGGGATTAGCAGTGCAAACTATCAAAGATACCGTTAAACCATATATTGAATTAATGCGTTTAGATAAGCCAATAGGCATCTTATTATTACTATGGCCTACCTTATCTGCATTATGGATTGCAGCCCAAGGATTACCTGATCTTACGATACTAATGGTATTTATCTTAGGCGTAATTATTATGCGCAGTGCAGGTTGTGTCATTAATGATTATGCCGATAGAGACATCGATGGCTTAGTGGCAAGAACAGTTAATCGACCGTTAGCAAGAGGAGCGGTGCCAGCGTGGCAGGCATTAGTATTATTTTCTATATTAGGAATACTGGCTTTTTTATTAGTATTAAAACTCAATACATTAACAATTTTAATGTCGGTAGTGGGACTAGCATTAGCCGCAAGCTACCCATTTATGAAGCGTTACACCTATTTGCCCCAAGTCTATTTGGGAGCGGCCTTTGGTTGGGCGATCCCCATGGCATTTGCCGCTCAAACGAATACGGTGCCAGCAATTGCATGGTTATTATTCTTAGCCAACATCGTATGGGCAACGGCATACGACACCTTTTATGCCATGGTAGATCGTGAGGATGATTTATTAGCAGGTGTGAAATCTACAGCAATTCTCTTTGGTGATGATGACCGAATTATTATTGGTATTTTACAACTTAGTTTCCTTATGATAATGCTATTGATTGGTGGGCAGTTAGCGATGGGAATCAGCTACTATATAGCCATTATGATTGCTGCTGGTTTATCGGTTTATCAACAAAAACTAGTAGTATCACGAGAGCCGGCACAGTGTTTGCAAGCATTTTTGAACAATAATTGGGTCGGTGCAGCATTATTTATTGGTATTGCCATGCATTATGGATTAGCCTGATTCTTTAGAAATAATGAGGTCGAAAGTGAGTGAGAATTTATATACACAAAAGATGAGGGAAGAATATGACACGATCTTCCGTCAATGTGTGAGTGTTAATACCGAGTTACATAAATTAGTACCACTCGCCAAACAAATGCATTTATTATCATCGAACGCAGTAAGTTCTGCAGCAAGAGCGGGTAGTGATGGCGATGCTTTTCGGGTATTAACTCAAGATATTCAATTGCTAGGTGATGACGTTTCTCACTGTATTAATGACGCCCAACATATCATCAGTGAAATAGTGATGTTAGCCTCTAACCTAGCTAAGTTATTTACTGATTATGCTATATACAATAACCTTTTAAGTCGTATAGAAACCAATACTGACGCAGCAACAAAACCCAAGTTTTTTAAAGATGGACAAAGGGAAATCACAAATAATATACGTGATAATAATACGAAATTGAGTCACTCACTTGGAGTATTGATAAATTTATTATCACCGGTAACAATGCTGGTTAAAAAAGGTGAGTATTTAGCTGTTTGTTCATCAGTTGAGGCAGCAAGCTCAGGTGAATATGGTGTAAGTTTTGAAGCAGTAGCAACAATGTTGAGAGAGTTGGTTGGCCAATTGGGCCAACAGTCTGCTCGACAAAGAGCGCTATTACGTGATTTATCTGAAGCAATGGAAAAACAACAAAATAATATGAGGAATTTGTTATATGCGCGTTGAAAATCTTTATAAGAAAAATACTCATAATTGGATGGTAATGGGCCGAGATCCTAGGCGGCGTAATGAAGTTATCGATACTAATCAGTATTTAGTTCAAAACAATGGGCGAGGTTTGCTTTTAGACCCAGGTGGTATTGAAAATTTTTCAGTGGTCGCAGCTGAGTTTTCCAAGCATTTTGATTTAGCCAATATTGAAGCAATCTTTGCATCACACCAAGATCCTGATGTTATTTCATCCTTATCATTATGGATCCAAGCTAACCCCAAAATAGTAGTTTACGTGCCACAGATCTGGGTAAGTTTCATTACGCATTTTGGCGTGAAGCTAGAAAATATACGCCCAATACCTGATGAAGGTGGTGCTATTACACTGGGCGGGCATGATCTAGAAGTCGTGCCAGCACATTATTTACACTCCTCTGGTAATTTATCAATTTATGATCCGAGTGCCAAAATTTTCTTCTCCGGTGACATCGGTGCAGCCCTTCTCCCTGAAGACTACACAGATTTATTTGTTGTTGATTTTGATGAGCATATTAAATACATGGAATATTTTCATCGCCGATGGATGCCATCGAATACCGCAAAAATACGGTGGGTTGCTGAAGTACGTAAACGTGATGTTGAAATGTTATGCCCACAGCATGGTGCGATATTCAAAGGTGAAGATGTAGCTAAATTCCTGTCATGGTTTGAAAATTTAGATGTTGGTTCGGCTTGGTCTAGTGTGCGATAAGAGAGAGTAGCGATAATTCTCAATAGTTATTTTTTAGGCCAATACTTCTGCATTTCCAAAAATAAAAAGGATGCAGACCAAGTAATTAATACCAGCCCGGTTAAAGATTCAAATCCAGTTAAAAATCGGATATGGCCCGAAGGTTCGATATCACCAAATCCTAAGGTGGAATAAGTGGTAAATGAGAAATAACTACAGTCCAGCAAGCTTTGATTGAAGTTACCCGTTAGTGAGCCAAAACCATCAACCGAGATCATTAAGTAATAGCCAATCGCGAATAAGCAAATTTCGGTGATATGAGCAAATAGGATTGCAAAGACACCCACAAGCACCCGATAACGCGGTTTTATAGCCACGTTAGGTAATTTTTTTGCTAATTGGTATAACACTTCGTAGTGGATGATCACGGTGAGTGAGACTAAAACTGAAATAAGAATAAAAGTGAGGATCATAATAATACGGAGGTATGCTTAAACAGGGTGATGAACCCGATTTCTACCTGAAATTTTAGCCGCATACACAGCTTGATCAGCCATATTGATCAATTGTGCTGTGGTACTAATGCTTGTATTTTCATCCATTGTCGCTAGACCGATGGAGAGCGTTACGGACAGAGGTTTTGACTCAGCAATGTCGAATTTAGTATCAGCGATAGTTTGACGGATTCTCTCAGCTATTTCGGAAGCGGCTTGATTGCAGGTATCTGCTAACAGAATAACAAATTCTTCCCCACCATAACGGGCTAAGACATCACTCGTTCTCATAATGTCCATAAATATTTGAGCCGCTTGTTTTAATACGCTATCACCAGCTTGATGACCATGGTCATCGTTGACACGTTTGAAATGATCGAGATCGATGAACAGACATGATAGTGGTGTTTTATTACGCTGAGCAATGGTTACTTCTTCTTCAACGCGTTGGTCAAAAAAGCGCCGATTATTAATACCTGTCAAAGGATCTAACAAACCGACGAGCTTAATATTTTCTTGTAATCGAGCATTTTCAATGCAAGCTGAAATAACGGCAGCCAGGTGGCGTAAGAAAGTTGTGCCAATATTAGCCTGAAACCGTTCAGGGCTGCGACTTCCTAAATTAAGACAGCCAATAAGTTTGTCTTGACGAACTAATGGCAATATTGCGATTGACTGTAGGATGGTGGCACTGGGAAACAGTGGCTGGTGAGAATGTGCTGAGAAGGCCGTGAGGCGCGGTTTTCTAACAACACTAAAATATTGGCGGATTGTTTGTACATTATCAGTGAATAACAATCTGTCTTGCCATGCATCGGGAATAGAGATGGTATCAAGTAGACGCCGTAATTCATATTCAGGGTCAAGCAACAGTAAGGTGACCTCGGAAAGTTGAAAGCGGTCTCGATGCTGTTCGAGAATAACAGAGAGTAAATCGATCAATCCTGAACTATTGAGCAGATTAAGTTCGTATTCTTGAAAATTATTGTGTTTATCTTCGTTCTTTTTAGCAATACGCAGAAAAGCATCAAGGCGAGCCTGTAATATTCCAATATCTTGTGGCGCTTGCACGCCTTGTGAGTATGAAACTCTTTCCATAGAGGCTAATGATGTCTCATTGTGCGGGCAATTGTCCATAGCTCAATATGCTGTACTCCTGCTTTTCGTAATGCTTTTGCTGCAACATTGGCGGTATGTCCCGTTGTTAACACATCATCAATTAATGCAATATGTGACGGAATTGTGATCGACTTAACACTAAATGAACGTTTAATATTTTGTTTGCGCTGAGAATACGGTAGTGATGTTTGAGCAACAGTGTCACGAGTTCGCACCAAAATATCGTGGCGAGTCGGAATAATTAATAATTTTGATAAGTATTGTGCTAATGCCCATGATTGATTATAACCACGCTGCCGTAATCGACGTGGATGCAGTGGAATAGGGATCAATAATTCAGGTAGAGCCCGGTCTTTAAGTTGAGTGGCCATTTGTTGTGCAAAAAATTTACTCAACAATATTTTGTCATAATATTTCATATCAGCAATAAGACGATCAATAGGGGGTAAATAGTGATATAGACTGAAACTATCATCTTGTTCAGGAGCTTGAGATAAGCATTGACCACAAATGGCATTATGATTGAGTGGGTGTGCACAGCGAGGGCAGATTTGGTCCAAGGTAGGTAATGTCTTGATGCAATCATTGCATAAACACCAGTGTGAACTGGCAACGCCACAGAGCAAGCAAGGTGAAGGCATCAGATTACTGTATAATTGAAGCAATTGATGCGTTATTTTATGTCGACAAACTGACAGGGAATTCCGTAACATTAAGATTAAATCCATTTATCCAATGAAGTAATATCATGCCTGAAAATGTATCAAATGCCGATCAATTAATCCGTCATAACTGGCAAGTTGAAGAAGTATCAGCACTTTATGAACTACCCTTCGCTGATTTAATGTATCGAGCACAAACCATTCACCGCAACAACTTTGACCCCAATGCAGTGCAGGTCAGCACTCTATTAAGCATTAAAACAGGTGGTTGTGCAGAAGATTGTGGTTATTGTCCTCAAAGCGCTCATCATGAGTCAGCAGTAAAAGCAGAACCTTTGATGCAGTTAGATAAAGTGTTGGAAAATGCGGCCCAAGCTAAAGATACTGGCGCTAGTCGTTTTTGCATGGGGGCAGCATGGCGCAATTTGAAGGATCGTGATCTTGAGCGTATTGCCGATATGGTATCGGGCGTTAAAGATATGGGTTTAGAAACCTGCGTGACTTTAGGCATGTTGGAGCAGCATCAGGCTAAGCGTCTCAAAGAAGCTGGTTTAGATTATTACAATCATAATCTTGATACGTCACCTGAATTTTATGGCAACATTATTAGCACACGTACTTATCAAGACCGTTTAGACACTTTGAGTTACGTTCGTGATGCCGATATCAATGTCTGTAGTGGTGGCATTGTAGGCTTAGGCGAAAATGAGGGAGACCGTGCTGGATTGTTAATGGGATTAGCCAATATGCCGAGTCATCCTCAAAGTGTACCGATCAATTTGCTGGTCAAAGTTGAGGGTACGCCATTGGCGAAAAATGACGATATTGATCCTTTAGAATTCGTACGTACCATCGCCGTTGCACGTTTAATGATGCCTAAATCTTATGTACGTTTATCTGCTGGCCGTGAAAGCATGAGTGATGAATTACAAGCTATGTGTTTTCTTGCCGGCGCCAACTCCATTTTCTATGGTGATAAGTTATTGACTACCGATAATCCTGACACCGGTCACGATCAAAAATTATTTGAACGATTAGGTATTAATACGGTGATTGGAGAACATTCAGCCCCTGCTAAGGAAGCGTGCAGCCATTAAGTTATTGCAAATGAGATCCCCATTCATCCTGAGTTCATCATAAACAGTTAAAAAGACTAATTTAAATGGCTAGCCTACCTTGGTTACAACAATTAACTACTAATTTAGAGCGGCGTAAAGTTGCAAAGCGTTATCGTCAGCAACGAACACGATTTAGTGAGCAAGGTGTCAAAATTGTTGTTGAGGGCAAACAATTATTATCATTTTGTAGCAATGATTACCTAGGACTTGCCAGTCATCCCGATTTAAAAAAAGCCTTTATTGATGCTGTAGACAAAGAAGGAGTGGGTAGCGGCGCTGCACATTTATTGACAGGTCACAGTCGATATCATCAACAATTAGAACAACAACTAGCTGAATTTACTGGCCAGCAAAAAGCACTGCTATTTTCATCAGGTTACCAAGCCAATATGGGCGTGCTCGATGCGCTGATGATGACTGATGATGTCATTATTCAAGATAAACTTAATCATGCCTCCTTATTAGATGGTGGGCGATTATCAGCAGCTAAACAATTACGCTATCGGCATGCGGATATGTCGGCTTTATCAATACGATTACAACAATCTGAGCAGGCAAACCATCGTCTGATTGTCAGTGATGGCGTGTTCAGCATGGATGGTGATATCGCAGCTTTGCCTGACATGATTGCGCTGGCTAAACAACATAATACTGCACTTATGATTGATGATGCCCATGGCTTCGGTGTGTTGGGCCAGCAAGGAAAAGGCAGTATTGAACATTGGCAAATAGCGCAACAAGACATGCCCATTATTATGGGCACATTTGGCAAAGCATTCGGTACGGCGGGTGCTTTTGTAGCTGCCGATGAACAGGTTATTGATACCTTAATTCAGCAAGCCCGCATGTATATTTATACCACTGCACAACCAGCTGCCATTGCCGCTGCAACATTGGCAAGCTTGAAATTAGTTCAACAACAAACGTGGCGTCGTGAAAAACTACAGGCATTAATATCCCAATTTAGAATGGGAGCGGCAGAATTAGGTTTGCAATTAATAGACTCTATTACGCCTATTCAACCGATATTACTGGGTGATGATCAACAAGCAATATCAATAGGGAAATCGTTGGAAGATAAAGGCCTGTTAGTCGGTGTGATTCGGCCACCAACCGTGCCCGAAGGAACGGCGCGATTGCGCATTACATTATCTGCAAATCATACTGAACAACATGTGATGCAATTATTGGATGCCTTGGAATCCGTCAATGCACATTAAGGTCATTGGCCAAGGGCCAGATTTGGTCATGTTGCATGGTTGGAGTATGAATAGTGCTGTTTGGCATGATTTAGCGGAAAGCTTGGCAAATAACTTTACTTTGCACTTAGTCGACTTGCCCGGCCATGGTCAAAGTAGTTGGCAGGAAAATGCTTTAGAGATTGAAGTATTGGTGGATAATCTAGCGAGCAAACTGCCTGAATCGGCATATTGGCTCGGCTGGTCATTAGGCGGCTTAATTAGCATTGCATTTACAAACCGTTTCCCTGAACGAGTCAATAAATTGATTTTAATCGCTGCAACGCCATGTTTTGTACAAAAAGAGGATTGGTCTTGTGCCATGGATGTAGCAATATTTAAACAGTTTGCAGATCATCTTAATACCAATCAAACTGAAACTTTACAGCGATTTTTAGTATTGCAAGCACGAGGTTCACAACATAGTCGAGAGACTATTCGGCGATTAAGTGAACAATTGGCGATAGAAAGTCCACCTAAAGCACAAGCGTTACAGGCTGGACTGAAATTATTGATCGAAATGGATATGAGAAATGAGCTATCAGCGATTCCTTGTCCGATAAAGATGATCTTAGGTGATCGAGATACCCTAATTCCTAAACAAATGTTGCACTATGCAAAGCAAATACAAACTAACGTGCAGACAAGTTTATTGGCAGGTGCAAGTCATGCCCCTTTTATTTCGCAAGCTGTAGAATGTCAGCAACAAATTGAACATTTTTTAAATGATAGACCTTTGCACGAAATAGATTTTTGTTCGGAGCAAGGCAAAAATAATGCAAAAAGCGGAGTTTACACGGAGTAAATGAGTATTTTTGAGTTATTTTTAACGCAGTTATGGATAAAAAGATGAATTGTGCAGATGGCTATGAATAATCAACTACCCAATAAAAAACTAGTCGCAAAATCATTTGGCCAAGCTGCAGCCAATTATGATGATGTTGCTGTATTACAGCGCCAAACAGCAGATGAATTATTAGATCGTTTGTCACTGATGACTCTTCAGCCTAAATGTATTTTGGACTTAGGCACGGGGACGGGTAGAAACTTAGATTTTTTAGCAAAACGATATCCGAAAGCACAATTAATTGCGCTCGATATTGCTCCCGCTATGTTGCAACAGGCACGGCAGAATTATCAGCAAGCAGTGGGCTTGAAACGCTGGCTTCCTAATAATAAGCCACACTATTTTACGGGTGATGCCGAACATTTACCGTTAGCCGATAATAGTATTGATTTGGTGTTTGCTAATTTAACATTGCAATGGTGTGATCCCCGACAAAGCTTTGTTGAAATTCAGCGAATTTTACGACCAGATGGCTTATTGATGTTTACAACACTAGGGCCTGACACCTTACATGAATTGCGAACAGCATGGGCAACAGTGGACGACTATCCTCATATCAATATGTTTTATGATATGCATGATATTGGTGAAGCAATGATGGCTGCAGGTTTAGCTGAGCCAGTGTTGGATATTGATCGTTATACCCTGACTTATAATAATGCCATGGCGTTGATGAAAGATTTAAAGATCCTCGGAGCACGCAATGTCAATACCGGCCGCCGCCAGGGTTTAACTGGCAAACAAACTTTTAAAGCAGTCGAGCAGGCTTATCAACAATTTCGTACGGATGCTTTATTTCCGGCCACTTATGAAGTTGTTTATGGTCATGCTTGGGGTGGCCAGGTGACATCTCAACAAATGGCTGATGATGGCAGTGTTCATATTCCTATTAGCCAGATCCAACGGCGACAATCATGACCCGTTTTTTTGTGACAGGCACCGATACAGCCGTTGGCAAAACACGTATTAGCGAGGCTTTAATTACTTTATTCCGACAGCAGGGTAAACAGGTAGCAGCAATGAAGCCTGTGGCCAGTGGTTGTGAGCTAACACCACAAGGGTTGCGTAATGATGATGCTGTGGCATTGATGCAACAAGCGAATGTGGACCTACCCTATGATATGGTGAATCCCTACGCTTTTGAACCTGCTATCGCACCTCATATTGCTTCAAAAGAAGCCGATATTGAAATTGATTTAGAAGTGATTAAACACAATTTTAAACAGATACAGCAACAAGCAGAGGTAGTAATAGTTGAAGGTGCTGGTGGCTGGTTAGTGCCTTTAAATGATCAGCAGAGTATGGCTGATTTAGCGATCACTTTAGGTTTACCTATCATATTAGTGGTTGCTATTCGACTAGGTTGTATGAACCATGCCTTATTAACCGTTCAAGCAATTGAACAAAGTGGTTTGCCGTTATATGGTTGGATTGCCAATCATATGGAACACAATACCGAGTCAGCAGAAATAGTGAATCGCCTACGACAAAGTATTGCTGCACCGTGTTTAGGAAATGTGCCGATTTTAGCATCGGATCAATTTGCGACGGATCATTTGAACATGAGCAAACGTCATGGCTAAATGTTTGATATTAATCCTATTTTCACTATTAGTGGCATGTTCATCATCACCAAAAATCGAACTAGTAGAGGACGGTATTGATTCAGCAACACGCATTAGAGTAGAACAATGGAAAGCTCTCATTGAGTCAGGATCTAACGGGTCTGATATTCAGAAATTAACCAGCGTCAATGATTTTGTAAACCAATTTAATTTTGTTGATGACATTGAGCATTGGAAAAAACAAGATTATTGGGCTACACCACTACAAACCTTAGTCACCCAAGGAGGCGATTGCGAAGATTTTTCTATTGCCAAATACTTCACTTTAAGCGCGATGGGCATGAGCGAAGACAAATTACGCTTAACCTATGTCAAGGCCTTAACAATTAATAAAGCACATATGGTGGTCAGTTATTTTGAGCAACCCAATACTGAACCCTTAGTATTAGATAATCTTAATCCAATCATTATGCCTGCTTCGGAACGTCAAGATTTAATACCTGTTTATAGTTTTAATGGTCATGGTCTATGGTTAGCAAAACGTGAACAATCAGAACAATATGTTGATGATGCACAACGGATCAGTCTATGGCAGCAACTTATCCATCATATGGATGTTGAAGCAGCAGATGAAGATGCCATGGTCTGTCTATATCAACACTATGATTTACCAGCATCACAAGCTAAAACCTTATGTCCCTAATGTGGCAATAATATCAGCTCATCACCTTGTTGCCATGCCGGATATTTAACCATAATAGTGCGAAATAGACTTGAATCTATCAAACTAGTTAACCATGTTTTAACATGTGGATAAGGCGTGGAATCAAACCATGCCTTATCGACAAAAGCAAACTGACGGATAAAAGGAAAGATGGCCATATCAGTGAGGCTAAGTTTAGCTGATACTAAACAACCATTTTCAGCGAGTTGTTGTTCCAGAATCACTAGCATTTTTTCAGCTTGCTGCCGATAATAGTATTCGGATTGTTCTGGATAACGGTCAGCATATTTATAGCGATCTAACCAATGTTTAAATTCACCATCATTATTGGCGATTAATTCATTATTGATATCACTTAACCAATTATCAGGATCAGATTGGTTTAATGCCCACAGCATAATATCCAAACTTTCATCTATAACCGTCTTGTCAGCGGTGAGTAATACGGGAACGGTCGCTTTAGGTGAGATGTCCCGTAAGGTTTGAGGTTTATTCTTTAATACAACCTCGCGTAATTCAACTTTAATAGTACTGTTAGCAATAGCTAAACGTGCTCGCATTGCATAAGGGCAGCGGCGAAAACTATACAGAACGTTACGATTTAGTATCTCCATCTTTTCCAACATAACTGCGTTCTTTTAGTATTGAACTAAAACGCGATAGCTTAATACCTCACTACTTTCAGCAGGAATAGTCACTTGCCATTCAGCAGTACCAGCAGTTATTTTTTGGTGTGGATGACTTTCTGTTATCACTTTCCATTCACCAGGAACGGGTTCTCGAACGGTAACGGTAACCGCTTCAGATTTTGCGTTTTTTAATTCAATCTCATAACTACTTTCATAAGCAGCATGATGAGGAGCATAGTGGCGAGACTTTTTAAAATCAATCTGCTTCATATTAGCCGTGATATCAAAAGCATCACCAAGCTTCAACCGAATATCTTCATTTTTTGGCGTGTGGTCAATGCCATCTTCACCAACAAATTGAGCATTACCTTTAGAATCATTTTTATAAACACGGACAATACCTTTAGGAATGGGCATGCCCAATCTAGCTTGTTTACTATTATTGAATTCTACAAACACTCCAACCTTCATTTTTTGACCAATTTGGGCATAACGACTGTTGTAATAATAGTTATTACCCCGCAATAAAAATTGCTTAGTTACGGGAACTGAATTTGCAGAGAGCAAGGCAACTTGCTTGGTTTGTTTGTCAGCCAGCGTGGTTGTTCTATCAAGACTATAAAGGTGATATTCAAATAGACTTTCTTCAGCAACACCTGAATCCATAGAAGCCATTTCTACGCGCTCCATCTTAGCGGAAGAACGGCCTCGTAGTTGAGCTTGTACTTGATTAACATCACCCGCTACCAATTGTAGTTTAGCGTGGTTATAGCGAGTGCCACTTTGATTGGTCAATGTTATCCAGCCAGTTAAATCCAATTGACTATCATCGCTATTGAGTTCCGCAACATAATCAGCCTTCCATGAAAGCCCTGAAGTGAGGTAGCCCAATTCAACAGTTTGTTCATCGCTAGTGGAGCTTGTTAGTTGTGTCACTAAAGTCGGTTGATCGCGTAAATTGTCTGGAATTTGATCAAAAATATACTCGCCACGAGGGTTAGTGATTATCTTGTCACCGATTTTAAGTGTGACCCCACTATTGGTGCTGAGTACTATTGCTGATTGTATCCGTTCTTGGCCGGTAATAGGATTGATGGTGGAGAGGCGAACTTGTTTGCCAGTATATTTTTCCAACAATTTTTGTGGCGTCAGTAAATCAAAATCAAAATTTTGTTCTAATACATGCAAGCGGTTTTGAGGATTTAAACTTCGTAATATTGCTGTTTCTGGCCGCATTCTAGCACTGACACCACGAAAGGCTAGATCATTAAATCCCTTATTGAGCGTTATCTTGCGTTGATCTTTTATCAAGGCAAGGTTCTGATTATAAATAGTAACGGCAACAGACGTTTGATCGTCCAACGTTGTTCGTTGCTCGTTGTCAACAGCATAGACAGAAGCTGAAATACAGATCGAAAGAGTGGCTAAAGAGAGTAATAATTTCATGCTGTTTTCCTTACATCATGTTGTGATATTGAGTTGACATAATACGCTTGTAATAATGCTATTAATGTTAATTTTTTGTAAAACATTGGCTTGATAATTAGTATTTGCTAATATAGCGGCTTGCATCCTAAATAAATTTGATAGACAGTACCTAAACCATCATAACAAGAGTTGTTATATGAAACCTCTACACATTCGTTTAATAATAGTCTTCATTAGCAGTCTATATTTATCCCTTCTAGGGATGAACATAGCCAGGGCAGAAGTAAACTTGCCTGTTATAGCGGTGATGGAAAAAACATTTCCTCAAAATGAAGTTTTTGATGCTGTTGTAGAAGCCGTCCATCATTCCACTGTTTCTTCCAGAATTGCTGCTGAAGTCATTGAGCTTAATTATGATGTTGATGATGTGGTGCCCAAAGGGGCGGTGATTATGAAATTCCGTGATGATGAACTGCAAGCACGAATTTCACAGGTAAAAGCAACGTTATTAGCGAATAAGGCTCAATATAATGCAGCTATTGCACGTCAAAAAGAAGTATCTGCTGATACAAAACGTGTCAAAGATTTATTCAAACGTAAATTATTAGCACAAGCTGCACTGGATAAAGCCAATGCAAATATGAGCACTGCCAATGCAAAAGTACAGGCTGTTCAGGCACAATTAAAAGCACGTCAGGCACAACTTGATGAAGCAAAAGTACAGTTATCCTATACAGAAATCATAGCGCCATATAGTGGTGTGGTGATGGAGAGATTTATTGAGTTAGGTGAAATGGCTATCCCTGGCCAACCGTTAATGACCGGGATTTCATTAGATCATTTACGAGTCATTGTGAATATCCCGCAGTATTTACTTGATGGGATTAAATCCGCAGAAAATCCATTATTCATATTAGCCGATGGCCGCCAGATTATAGGTGAAAAAATTACGATACTGCCTCATGCTGATCCGCAAAGCCATAGTTTTAAGGTTCGAGTGGATCTCATGGCCGATAGTGAGCGTATCTATGCTGGCACCTTTGGCAAACTACACTTCAAAGTAGGCAATGAACAAATAATAGTGATCCCACAGCAAGTTGTTGTGCAGCGCAGTGAGGTTGCTGGCGTTTATGTTTTAACAACTGATCAACACATTATCTTTAGACAAATTCGTTTGGGCCGATTATTACAGGGTGAACAACGAGAAATATTGGCTGGTTTATCAGTAGGAGAACAGGTCGCAAAAGATCCATTGCAAGCGGTGCGACTATTGAAGCAAAACTCATCAAGGTCTGATCCATGAATGCTGATAAATTAGGCATTTCAGGGCGGATTGCCCAACAGTTTCAAGCGTCAGAGATAACCCCTTTATTAGCCTTGATGGGCTTATTATTGGGCTTGTTTGCGCTATTCGTGACACCGCGTGAAGAAGAGCCGCAGATTGATGTCACCTTTGCCAATATCTTTATTGCTTATCCAGGAGCTTCAGCAGGTGAAGTAGAGCGATTGATTTCAACACCAGCTGAACAGATCATTTCAGAAATAACAGGAATAGAGCATGTCTATTCGGTTTCCAAGCCCGGCATGTCAATATTAACGGCCCAATTTGAAGTCGGCGAACAATCAACCTCGGCAATTGTCCGCTTGTATAATAAAATTTATTCAAATAGTGACTGGTTGCCGACTCAACTTGGAGTGGCACAGCCGATCATCAAACCGAAAGGCATTGATGATGTTCCTATTGTGAGTTTGACCTTGTGGACAACAGATCAACAGCGTGGTGCCCATGAATTGCAAAAAGTAGCTCATGCCGTTGAGGCAGAATTAAAACGGGTTCCGGGAACGCGAGATATCTATACTATTGGCGGCCCTGAAAATATTGTACGTATTCAACTTGATCCACAACGTTTGGCTGGCTATGACATTGATTTAGACGAACTAAAGCAAGCACTATTATCAGCAAATAGTTCAGTAGAAGCGGGCATGTTAGTAAAATCTGATCAAGAGTCATCGGTGCAAGCAGGCGTATTTCTGACGACGATTGATGAAGTAGCATCATTAGTTATAGGTGTCAAAAATAATGCGCCCATTTATTTACGCGATGTTGCCACGGTACTTTCTGGTCCAGATCAACCGACACGATATGCGTGGTTTGGCACTGGACCTGCGGCGAGCACTAAAGGCATCGATATACAAGGTGAATATCCAGCGGTGACATTAGCGATAGCGAAACAAGCGGGTATGAATGCCGTTGATATTGCCGATGCAGTAATTGCACGTTTTAATGATCTTAAAGGCGTATTTATTCCTGATGGTGTCGAAGTCACTGTGACCCGTAATTATGGTCAAACGGCAGACGATAAAGCACAAACTTTGATCAAAAAACTAATATTTGTAACGTTAGCAGTTATTTTTTTAGTATTAATTGCATTGGGCTGGCGAGAAGCATTTATTGTAGGCACAGCCGTCATCATTACGTTGATGTTAATGCTATTTGCATCGTGGGCATGGGGATTCACTCTTAATCGGGTGTCATTATTTGCCTTGATATTCTCAATCGGTATTTTGGTTGATGATGCCATTGTAGTGGTCGAAAATATACATCGTCATCAACAACTAGGTGGAAAGTCATTACGAGAGTCAATCCCGTTAGCAGTTGATGAAGTAGGCGGTCCAACTATCTTAGCGACTTTTGCCGTCATTGCAGCTTTATTACCAATGGCCTTTGTGACTGGATTAATGGGGCCTTATATGGGCCCTATTCCCATTAATGCCAGTATTGGAATGTTGTTATCACTGTTAGTGGCTTATATTTTAACGCCATGGATGGCACTCAAAATGTTATCCAAACATCGTCAAACACAGAGTACAACAGCGGTGCTTGAACAGAGCATCAGTTATCGTTTTTTTAATAAGCTAATTGGCTTATTTGTAATATCACGATTTAATCGATTTTGGCGCTGGATGTTGTTATTACTGATGGTGGGCCTTATTGCGGGCTCTGTTGGATTAGGTGCAATGAAATTAGTTGTCCTAAAAATGCTACCTTTTGATAATAAATCAGAATTCCAAGTAGTTGTTGATATGCCAGAAGGCACGAGCCTAGAACATACTTCAGGTTTATTACGTGAATTAGGGGCTTATTTGGCGACTGTGCCAGAAGTGACCGATTATCAGGCCTATGTTGGTACCGCATCACCAATTAATTTTAATGGTTTGGTTAGACAGTATTATTTACGTGAAGGCTCAGAGGTGGCTGATATTCAAGTGAATCTCATTGATAAGCAGTTGCGAGATCGCCAAAGCCATGAAATTGCCAGTTCAACACGACAATCCTTACAACAGATAGGGCAACGTTGGGGCGGTAATGTCAAAATTGTTGAAGTTCCTCCCGGACCGCCGGTACAAGCGCCGATAGTGGCGGAAGTATATGGCTTAGATTATACCGATCAAATAGCAATAGCTAAGCAAGTACGCTCAGCATTTGAACAGGCTAATGGTGTGGTCGATATTGATGATAGTGTTGAAACTTCTGCCTCGCGAAAAATAGTGAAAATAGATCGAGATAAAGCCGCACTATTTGGTTTATCGCAAGCGCAGATTGTTTTGGCCATTCGCATAGCATTAGCAGGTGAAGATGTGGGTTATCTGCATGATAATGCCGTGAAATATGCAGTGCCGTTACGATTGGAATTTCCGACCAGTAAACAAGACGATTTAACCGATGTATTAAAGTTACGGTTAAGAAATAACCAGGGTAATTTAATTGCTATTGGTGATGTTGTTGAAGTTGTCCAAACACAGCGGGAACAAACCATCTTTCATAAAGACCTATTACCGGTTAGTTTTGTCACTGCCGATATGGCGGGAGAGTTAGATAGCCCGCTTTATGGCATGTTTGATATTTATGAACGCTTGCAAGATAGTAAAATTGAACAGTTCTTTATTAATGCCCCGATTTTACCGGTCAATGACAGTATTAAGTGGGATGGTGAATGGCAAGTCACTTATGAAACTTTCCGTGATATGGGGGCAGCTTACGCTGTTGGCATTATTTTGATTTATTTGTTAGTTGTTGCTCAATTTAGATCGTATTTAGTGCCATTAGTCATTATGGCGCCGATCCCTCTCACTATTATTGGTGTAATGCCTGGTCATGCATTATTGGGAGCACAATTTACCGCAACATCAATGATCGGCATGATCGCAATGGCCGGTATTATTGTGCGAAATTCTATCTTGTTAGTTGATTTTATAAATCAGGCGGTAAGCAGAGGAATGAAGTTAGAACAAGCAGTGATACAAGCTGCGACAGTGCGAGCAAAACCTATTATTTTGACGGCAGTTGCTGCCATATTGGGTGCTTTATTTATCTTAGATGATCCGATATTTAATGGCTTAGCAGTGGCATTATTATTTGGAATATTGGTATCAACAGTCTTAACGTTATTGGTTATTCCTGTTATGTATTATGCACTCATGCGGACAAAGATAAGCTGATAGAGAACAGACCCTAATCATTAAGTATCGTGATCAGCACGTAATATTTCTGCTTGACGTGATAGCGTATGTTTCACTAACAAGTTACGATCACATTCACTCATATGAGTGAATACTAGTCTAAGAAGATAGGGCGTTTCTTCCGGAGCATCAGTTATTCTGTTGCATGCGATCACATTGGCAACAGTATGGATAAGATCGCCTGAAGGCCGTAACTCAATATTAATTTCAAATGCACTTTTACTTGAAAATTCTTCGGCCGTGAGAAATGCGATACCACCACCACTCAAGTTCACCTCTACAGCTTCACTATCATTAGATCGGTTTTGTTGTCGCCGAACTGTTTGGCTTATCAGATTTAATTTATCATCTAGAATACGTAATGCACGAGCAACGTCGCGATCAGTTTGATTGATTTGATCGTTTATATGATTAAAGGCAGTTTGCAATGCGCTTAACTGTTGTTTTTCTTGGTTTTTATCATTATGAATAGGGCTCCTAATAACTTGACCTAAACGATCTGCTTGTTCTTCATCAAGTGAAGAAATGTCAATAAATACCGTATCATTAATTCTAAAGAACTCACGACGATCACTATTAAACTCTGGCATGTGTTCCATTGTTTGATATTTTCCTGATTGTTATGTCGGATATTATGCCAGATTTATAAATGTTCAGAGATCTAGTCGAGCAAAGCTAAACATTATCCTATTTTTAACGGCCAAAGTATCGGACTTCAATCTGATATAATATCGCGTTATATTGACCCCAATTTTCTTTTGGCATAACGACTTTGACAACTTCTGAACATCAAATAAAACAACTTCTAAATCAACGTATTCTCATCCTTGATGGCGCAATGGGAACAATGATCCAAAGTTACCAATTAGAAGAAGCAGACTATCGTGGTGAGCGCTTTGCAGATCACCCTTGTGATATTAAGGGCAATAACGATCTTTTATCATTAACACAGCCCAAAATTATCAGCGATATCCATCGTGCTTATTTTGAAGCGGGTGCTGATATTGTTGAAACCAATACCTTTAACGGCACATCAATTGCGATGGCTGATTACCAAATGGAAACTCTGGTTTATGAGCTTAATAAACAATCAGCTGAACTCGCGCGTGTTGTTGCAGATGAATTTACGGCTAATAATCCTGATAAACCTCGTTTTGTAGCAGGTGTTTTAGGCCCAACCAACCGAACAGCTAGTATTTCACCTGATGTAAATAATCCCGGTTTTCGTAATGTCAGTTACGATGAATTAGTTGAATCTTATCTTGAATCTATCGCTGGACTTGTTGATGGTGGTGCAGATTTATTATTGGTTGAAACAGTCTTTGATACTTTAAATGCCAAAGCAGCATTGTTTGCCATTGAAACCTACTATGACGAGCATGATATTCATTTACCTATCATGATTTCAGGTACGATTACGGATGCCAGTGGCCGAACATTATCAGGTCAAACAGCCGAAGCATTCTGGAACTCATTAGCGCATTGTCAACCCATCAGTATGGGCTTGAACTGTGCTTTAGGAGCCGAACAGTTACGCCAGTATGTTGAAGCTCTATCAGGCATTGTTACCAGCCATGTAAGTGCTCATGCTAATGCCGGTTTACCTAATGAATTTGGTGAATATGATGAGTCACCGGAAGTCATGGCTGCTCAAATGAAAGAGTGGGCTGAGTCGGGCTTCTTAAATATTGTTGGTGGCTGTTGCGGTACTTCGCCAGCACATATTAAAGCGATTGCCGAAGCGGTCGAAGGAATTGCCCCACGAGTTCCGGCTGAGAACAAACATTATTGTAATTTGAGTGGCCTTGAGCCATTCACTATCACCCCAGAAAGTCTTTATGTGAATGTTGGTGAGAGAACCAATGTCACTGGTTCAGCTCGTTTTGCACGTTTGGTAAAAGAAGGTGATTACGACACTGCATTAGATGTGGCTCGCCAACAAGTTGAAAGCGGTGCCCCCATCATCGATATTAATATGGATGATGGCATGTTGGATTCTAAGGAAGCAATGGTTACTTTCTTGAATTTGATTGCTGCCGAGCCTGATATTAGTCGAGTACCAATCATGATTGACTCTTCCAAATGGGAGGTGATTGAAGCGGGCCTAAAGTGTATTCAAGGTAAAGGTATCGTCAACTCGATCAGCATGAAAGAGGGTGAAGACAAGTTTATTGAACAAGCCAAATTAGTGAGACGTTATGGTGCTGCCGTTATCGTCATGGCCTTCGATGAATTAGGGCAAGCGGATACCCGTGAACGCAAACGTGAGATTTGCACACGTTCTTATGAATTATTGACCGAAGTTGTTGGATTCCCATCAGAAGATATTATTTTTGATCCCAATATCTTTGCCATTGCTACCGGTATTGATGAACATAATAATTATGCTGTCGATTTTATCGAAGCGACACGCGATATCAAGCAAGCTTTGCCTCATGCACTAATCAGTGGTGGAGTGAGCAATGTGTCGTTTTCATTCCGTGGTAATAATCCATTGCGTGAAGCCATCCATGCAGTATTTCTTTACCATGCGATTAAGGCTGGTATGGATATGGGGATTGTTAATGCCGGCCAATTAGCTATTTATGATGATTTGCCGGAAGAGTTACGTGAACGTGTTGAAGATGTGGTATTAAATCGACGTGAGGATTCGACAGAGCGGCTGTTAGATATTGCTGAAAAATATCGTGGTGATGGTAAAAAGGTCGAGGTAAAAGAGGATCTTGAATGGCGTTCATGGCCGGTTGGAAAACGATTAGAACATGCTTTAGTAAAAGGTGTGACAGACTTCATTGAGGAAGATACAGAGCAGGCAAGACTCAATGCTGAACGCCCACTTCATGTAATTGAAGGGCCATTAATGGATGGCATGAATGTGGTCGGCGATTTATTTGGTGACGGTAGGATGTTCCTCCCTCAAGTGGTTAAATCAGCCCGAGTGATGAAAAAAGCTGTTGCCTATTTAATGCCTTACATTGAAGATGAAAAAGAAGATGGTGAAGAAATCAGTAATAACGGCAAGATATTGATGGCAACTGTTAAAGGTGATGTGCATGACATCGGTAAGAATATTGTTGGCGTTGTATTGCAGTGTAATAATTTTGAAATTATAGATATGGGTGTCATGGTGTCATGTGCCGATATTCTTGAAACTGCTCGCAAAGAAAACGTCGATATTATCGGGCTTTCAGGTCTGATTACGCCGTCCCTTGATGAAATGGTGCATGTGGCTAAAGAGATGGAGCGACTTGGTTTTGAAATCCCGGTGATGATTGGTGGTGCCACCACATCGTTAATTCATACCGCCGTCAAGATTGAACAGAATTATCATGGAGCGAGTATTTATGTTAAAGATGCTTCGCGTGCAGTAGGTGTTGCTCAGAGTTTGATCAGCCCTGATTTGCGTAATGACTTTGTCGCTAAAACTAAAGCCGATTATGCTGATAAACGTGCACGTCATAAGGGGCGTAAGAGTACCCGTCGACAATTAAAAATTGCTGATGCACGTGCCAATAAAACCAAAATTGATTGGTCAGAATATACTCCAACTATCCCTAAGAAACTGGGTGTGCAAACATTGGATAGTTACCCGTTGAGTGATTTGGTAGAGCGAATCGATTGGACGCCATTTTTCCAAGCATGGGAATTAGCTGGCAAATATCCGAAAATTTTAGAGGATGAAGTTGTTGGTGAACATGCTACCCATTTATTCCGTGATGCTAAAGACATGTTAGCGAAGATTGTTGATGAAAAATGGCTAACAGCAAACGCCGTATTTGGTTTCTTTCCAGCCAATAGCATCAACGATGATGATATTGAAGTATATACCGATGATTCTCGTACTGAAGTATTGATGATATTGCATAGTTTACGCCAACAAACTGAACGCCCGCCCGGTAGACCTAATGCAGCATTAGCTGACTTTATTGCACCTAAAGATAGTGGCGTGAAAGATTATATTGGTTCATTTGCTGTCACGGCAGGTATTGGTATCGATCAACATATTGATCGCTTTGAAGATGATCATGATGATTATCAAAGCATTATGCTAAAAGCCTTGGCGGACCGTTTGGCGGAAGCGTTTGCCGAACGATTACATGAGTTAGTACGACAAGACTTATGGGCTTATGTATCTGGTGAGAAATTGGATAATGAAGATTTGATTGATGAAAAATATCAAGGTATTCGTCCAGCACCAGGGTATCCTGCTTGTCCAGACCATACTGAGAAAGCGTTATTGTGGGATTTGCTTCAACCCGATAAAAATGCAGCCATGACCATTACCGAAAGCTTTGCTATGCTGCCAACAGCGGCGGTCAGTGGATTCTACTTTGCTCATCCTGAGTCACGTTATTTTGGATTGGGTAAGATTGATCGTGATCAGGTTGAAGATTATGCCAAACGTAAAAACTGGACTATGGATGTGGCTAAACGTTGGTTATCGCCTACTCTTTCCTATGACGATGCACCTGAATAGAGATACCTAATATGAACGATGATATTATTGATCTACAAACTAAACTTTCATTTCAAGATGGTTTATTAGAACAGTTGAATCAAGTAGTGACAGATCAGCAACAACAAATTTCACGGTTAGAGTTAGCAATTGAAACATTAAAAGTACAAATTAATACTATGCAAACGGCGACCCAAGAATCGGGCCCACAACATGAGATTCCACCTCACTATTAATTATGCAGCAACGTCAGTGTGTTGTTCTTCAAGGTGATATAGATTGGTGCCAATCTTCATCGAAAAAACTATTAATAGATTTTGATAATCACAATATTATCTATTTATCAGACACGATAAAAAATACTGATGCCATTTCTCAAAAACAAGCCAAAACTCAATTAGGGAAAGAGTTTGATGCCGTTATTTTTGATGGTCTAACGCAATTAAATCCAGATAGCCTAGGCGCAATAATCGGTACTGTGAAAGCAGGTGGGGTACTGATTTTATGGTTATCCCCAAAGCCACCTACAAGCCTTTGGTCTCAACGGTTCAATCAGATAGTTAATGACTTTGAGAGTAAGAACAACTCATTATCTATTGTCCAGCAAGGCCAAGCCTTACCTCAATTATCATTAGCTATCGCACGAATAGATTCAGACCAAACTTATTTGACGGATGATCAGCAACAAGCCGTTGCAGCTATTTTAAAAGTCGTACATGGTCATCGACGCAGGCCATTAGTATTGTCAGCTGATCGCGGCCGAGGGAAATCAGCTTCATTGGGGATTGCCGCAGCACAATTGATCAAAGATGGTAAGCAAACTATTCTGGTTACAGCGCCGAGCTTAGCCATTGCAGATATTGTATTTGAACATGCTCGTCGCTTATTACCAGATGCAGAACTATCGGCGGGTTTGATTTCAGTGAATGGAGCCGAAATTCGATTTATTGCACCGGATGTATTGATTGAGTCTGAATTAAAATCTGATTTAGTATTGGTTGATGAAGCGGCAGCTATTCCGGCAGCAATGCTGGAAAAATTGCTGGCAAAATATTCTCGAATTGTTTTTGCTACCACTTTACATGGCTACGAGGGAACAGGCCGTGGATTTGTCATTCGTTTCCAACAGATCCTCGAACAGCAAACGCCCGATTGGAATAACTATCGGATGCAGATACCGATTCGATGGGATGAAGATGATATGTTGGAAGCGTTTAGCTTTCAATCGTTACTACTTGATGCAATGCCGGTTGATGATGGTCTAGTTAGTGATGCACAAGTTGAGGTATGCCAGTTTGAGCTACTTGAGCGGCAATCATTAGTAAATGATGAGCAAAGTCTGCGAGAATTATTTGGCCTAATGGTATTGGCCCATTATCGAACTCGACCTTCCGATTTACAGATGATGTTAGATCGAGATGATATTTCCGTTTATGCAGTGCGATATCAAGGCCATATTGTGGCTAGTGCTTGGCTAGTGAATGAAGGTGAGTTAGATGATGAGCTTTCAACGGCAATTTATAATGGCGAGCGACGGTTAAAGGGGCATTTATTACCGCAATCATTATTAGCTCATTCAGGTGCTAGCACAGCTGGGTCATTGCGTTATCAACGAATAATTCGTATTACTGTTCATCCAGTGCTGCAACAACGTGAGCTTGGCAAAACATTATTAAGCCATATTGTCGAGCAGTCAGCTAATCAGGATTACGACATGGTGGGAGCTAGTTTTGGAGCCAGTTCTGAATTACTGTCATTCTGGACAAAGTCAGGCTTTATTCCTGTTAGATTAGGCATTCATCATGATGAAGTGAGTGGCAGTCATTCTATAATGATGTTGCGTGCAAACTCTTCAAATGGCCAGCAGCTTATCGCTGCGGCAAAACAGCGTTTTCAACAACAGTGGTTTGATTTATTACATAATCAGTTTAAGCGCCTTAATGCTGATTTAGTGATTCAACTATCGCAGTTATTTAGTTATGAACAAAGGACATGGTCAGATGATAATGAGCAAGAAATAAAAGCATTTAGCAATGCACAACGTGGCTATGAATTTAGTCAGATAGCATTATGGAATTATGTGAAATTAATGATCAGAAAGCCTATATTTTTGACATTAACGCAACAACAACAGCATTTATGTGTTGAATTAGTATTGCAACAAGGTGCATGGTCAGAAGTTGTTAAGCGACTAGGGTATACCGGTAAAGCTCAGGTAGTTACTGCCTTACGACAAGCAATTAAATTATTACAGGCTCAGGATGAACGGTGAAAATTATTGATAATGTAGGATTGGTGCCATTTAGAGTATAAGATTTGGTCTTAAAATATTAATAGACTTCACGCTTAAAAATAATATTATCGCTACCACTGAATATGCCAAAACTGGCACGACCAGTGGCTTCATTATCGTACACACCATCATTATCAGAGTCGCTTAATAACCAATCAAACAAGCCTGTTAGTTGGCTTTGAATATCAACATAACCCAGATTATCTTCACCGGGTGCTGAGAATGTCAGTGTCGCCTCACCAAGGAGTAGAGGATTATTATTAGTCAGTGTTCCAGTCGTATTACCGCCACCAATAGTCATTGTAGTATTACCCACTTGCCATACCCCTGAAGCGGTATCGGGATTAGCTAACTGTAGATGTGTTGCTAAATTTAGAATAGTACATTGATCAGCTGTATTATCAGTCCAATCCACACCATTAAAATATTCAGCAGTGATGGCAACAGCTAGCGGAGCCAATTCGGAGCCATGGGCATTAGCAATATCTAGGCGACCAAATCGAATATCCTCACCCGTAGGCTGCAAGGTATAAGGTAAGCCTTGTGATGCGACTAAATCACTATCCGTAATAGCCGTAAAGATAAGATCAACGGCATTAGTAAATTCATCAATCAGGCTATTAGCTTCATGGAGATAACGGTAACTATCATTACCAAACGAGAATGTCAGACTACCATCGGCATTATCGACTAACGATGCGGCGACGGCTGTCCATGATAAGCCAACTAAATTAATACCATCAGTTCCGAGCTGAGTGGCATCGGTTGTTGGAGAAGTAATATTAAAATTGGTCGTTATTAACTTAGCAAAGCTACCAGTATAGTTTTGAGTAATAGCAGGTGTACTAGCAGCATTATAAGCAGTGACTTTTAATTGTGGTTGGGTTTGGTAGGTAAAGGTTTGGCCACTATAACTAAAGCCGGTACAAGCATTAGCACCAAAGGCACCATCGGTGACGGTTGTTAGTTGAAAATGATCAGGATAAAAACGACCAATGGATGGACTGATTGCGGTGACTAATATTTCGCCTAAATAACTTGGTGGTGTTACTCCAAAGGTAAATACACCTACTTCGGACACGGCTTGGCTAATAGTATGGATGCCAGCATCGGAGGTGGCAAAATCAAAATTACCGACATTGAGATTGCCATTAATACCGCCTGCTGGTGCAATTAAGGAATGATTATTGATAATTGAGCTCAGTGCAAAATTAGGTGTAACCGGATTATCAGTAAAGTCAGTATCAGCATCATCTGTCCAGCAAGCGGCATTAACGTTAAGGTTAAATGTTTCACCTGCTTTTTTGAATTTGCTACAGCTGGCATCATTGCTAGCACAATCAGCATTGGTATCATCACTATAAACAGCAAGTGCAACAGGTGCGGCAACAAAGGAATCACTGCCAGTTAATGCTAAGCCATTGGCCCCAGAATATTGAGCATTAAGTTGAACCTGACCTGCATCATCATATTGTGCGATAAATGTGGCTTCACCATTTATATCAAAGGAGAGGTTAACACCGGTGCCAGGACTGGAAGTTGCGACATTAGTACCTGAAATATTCACTGGCTTGCCACCTGAATTAGGGACAAGGTATGTTGACCAGAAATTAATGGTTTGTGTACCGGTTAAGGCACCAACACATTGGGTTGATACATCACTTTTTTTAACAGCTTTAATGGTGACATCAGCAGAAGGTTTACACGACGACAGTGTGGGAACATCAAATACAAAACCACTATCAGCAAAGGTGATTTCACAATTAGCATCAAGAATATTGTTGATATAACAATCAACAGTTGCAGCTTCTGACAAGCTGCTAAGTGATACGGTGGCTGTACCGACGGCAGTATAATCAAAATTAGTTACTAATGAACCTGTAGTGATTGTAATTGCTTGATTTGATGCACCGATAGAAAGGATAGCGGTAATAGTGCTTGCAGATAATGATGAACAATCAGCCGTCTCACAGGCATAAACAGTGATAGGTTCTGCTAAACAAGTAAGACCAGTACCATCGTGGTGTATTTCATAATGATCGACACCTGTTGGAGGTGGATCATTTGGCGTACCTTTGGTGGAATCATCACCATTATCACTTAAGCCACCAGTGCCATCGGGAATACGAGCAATATCTTTATTACCAGCACTGTGCCCTGGATATAAAGTGCCACAGGCAGCATCGACAGTCCATTTCGGTTTGGTTAAATTACCGTAGCCAAGATAATCAATAACAGTGGTATCACCATCAGACAGTGCGGTAGATTTATCAACAAGTAATACTTCATCATTAGAGGGATTTAAATTGAAATCACAAGTAATATAGGTGCCAATAGTCCATGTGGTCGTGGTTGCACCAGCACTGGTATTATCAAGTTGGGCTGTGCCGTTTATCTCACAACTACCATTACCGAGGCTAGCTATTTGAGTATCATCAATATACAGCCCCCAATCTAAAATATCGGTTTCGGCTAAGAGATATATTTCAACAAAGTTATCAGTAGTATTAACTTCATTAATAACGGCATTTCCTAGCTCAGTTACCGTACATTCAAGATCGACGGCTGGAACTGGTTTGGCAGCAAATACAGCAGGGCAACTTATAATAAGTAACAGGAGTATTAAGTTAGAACAATTAATCATGAATAGTGACTTCAAGTGAACGAGCAACGTAATCAACATCACCATAACTACCATAAGCACTATCTGCTGTGATGAAATAGACATTTTTCGATACCGTATTTTCTGAATAAGTACCCAGTAATTGGCAATTAACGATGACAGTAAAGTTTGAAATATTAGGCGATAATGTTGTGCTGGCAACACAGCTGGTACTATTGATAATCCTATCAACTCCCCATTCAATGCCGGCATTTGCAGCATGATAGGCGCGAGCTGATTGCAATGCTAGTAAACTTGTTTTTTGCTGAACGCCAGCAATATTCACTAGATATTTCCCAAGTAAACTGACAATAATCAATACGAAAATTGCACCAATAAGGGTAATACCTTGTTGCCGAATCATGGTTGATTATCCACATGGACTTGATGAATCAAGCGAACAGATTCATTGTCATCATCAGTGAGTATTATTTCTAATGTAACCAAAGCTGATCGTGTGGCGGAGCCCGCGTTGTAACTGAATAAGCAACTGGAAATAAAATTAGCTTGAAGAGCGCTACCGCTGGCGGGTGGTTCAGGTTGTATTGCTTGAATAGCATAACCCTCATAACGTATTAATACTTTATCTTTTGTTGCAGTTGCAGATGTATCACAACGATAAGTGACAGGACTATCAATAATAAAGAAACGTTGTTGAGGTGAATTTAAAGGAAATTGAAAAGCGGGCATGACAATATGACTTGCCGTCGAAGTGGCACTGACAATCGTCGAATTGTCACCTGCATAAGCATCGCTACCTGCTGTTGATAAAGGATAGATAACAACACGATCTGAGCTCGTCGTAATGTCGCTAAAATTTTGCAGATTACCTAAGATATCAAAGCCAGTATCGGCTAGAGTAAAATCAACAATATCACCGCTACCATCACTGGCAACTTTGGCTCGATAACGCCCTCCGGCAACAACATGAAGCAATTCCAATGTCTGGCCATCAGCAGATATGCGAATACTGTTCGGTAGCGCTCTTCGGATATCTCGTTGCATACGACGTAGCGCTGAATCTGCAGTATCGGTCAGTGTTGCCCGACGGCTGGTATCCAGATAGGCATTAATGGGGAGGGTTAAGATCGAGGCTGTCATGGCAGCCACAATGCCACCAATCACAATCACCATAATCAGCTCAACTAGAGTAAAACCAGCTTGTTTATGAGCTAGCATCAGTAGTTAGCCCTATATCCTGTCACACTAATATCTTGCGTGCTACCACGAGAAACCGTGACATTAACGGCTTGTAGTGTGCTGCCAGAAATTGTTGGGGTAGTAATAGCAATAGTAATGGTATAACCATTCAGTGAATCAATGGGATCGCCAGCACGATCACAGACACAATCACCTAAGACGGGACAGCTAGCTGAAGTGGTAATACAGCCATTATTACTCAAGCCATCGTAATCATCGACATCATCAAAACTTGCACGTGATTCTCCAACTTCACTACCGTCTGGATCGCTATACGATTGAGCTAGAATTTCTTCGAGATAAGACTCGGCAACAGCAATCGCTTGTTGTTGTACTAGGGGATCTGCACTATGGCTGGTGGTGAAGTTAACCACACTCAAAATACCAACCAGAGCGACACTGATGATCACAATGGTAATAATCAATTCGATCAGAGTGGCACCGAGTTGTTTGCCCGGCTTATTGCTCATAGATAAATCCAGTATCTGCGACAATACTAATCGTTTTACTACCGATAGTGATAGTTGTATCTACAGACGCGTTACCGAGTGGATAAAAGTTGATGGTTACAGCCGTTAAAGTGACGCCAGTTTGACTACCGGTAAAGCCAAGTTCTCCGGTCGTGGGGTGGCGTGCGGCAGTGGTAAATGTACCAGAAGTGCAAACATCATCACGAAACACTTGATAGCCAGTAGTGGTCGATTTAAATTGAGTTTGGCAATTGCTAGCAATGGCTAATTTTTGGGTATAACGTAATGCATTAAGCGTATCAGTGAAAAAGACATGTTGATCAAAATCACTACGGGCGAAAAAACGCGGCAAAGCGACAGCAGAAACAATACTGAGTAGAACAATCACCATCACTAGTTCAATTAGAGTAAAGCCTGGAGGTGCAGTGATATTAAATCGTTTAGTATTAAGCATGATTTAGTATAGCGATAAACGCAAATCCTGCGAAGTTGAAGAGGATGATTGCTATCAGTTAACGAGGATGGATAATAAAAAGCCTTAACCATTCATGGTCAAGGCTTTCAAATTCGTCAGATAGCTAGCTATGTGATTAACAGCTAGTAACAGTACCAACAGAGGCCGGGGTGCTAGCATCAGCTGCCTCAGTATAAGTGAATGTGCATGTCGTATTGCTAACAAGCGTAACGACGCCTGCAGCATTTGCATATTCAGAACCTAAACCTGCAGCTAAATGAATTGCCGCATTTGATGGATAACCAAATTCCATCGCAACAGTTGTGCCTTCTAGTACTAAGTTATATGAGCCGGTAGAATCTGTCCCATCAACTAATGATTTTGCATGGCTAATAGCCATAGCAGATTTAACAGCACCGGCGGCAGCTTGTATAGAAGCGGTACGGGCATCAGACTGTAAGCTGGCAAATTTAGGTAAAGCGGTAGCCGCTAGAATTCCTAAAATCACAATAACCATTACTAGTTCGATAAGCGTAAAACCTTGTTGTTTCATAGTCTTGTTCCCTTGGTTGGCGATTAAAAACATGCTAGTTATACCTCGTATTTAAAGTAAAGTCTAGCTATTGGATGGTAAATATCAATTTTAGCTAATATTACTGGTTAACAACCATTAGTGTTTATGGTGATAACAGGGACTGTATTGTTATTCACGGCTTGTCTATAACGGACTTGGCATTGTATGGAATTATTAAGTCGAATATTGCGATTAATACCATTACTGCTAATACTATAATCACTAGAACCAATGCCAGCGGCTTGATTGATATCAGTCGAAGATGGATAGCCATAAATAGTAGTAATAGCAGTCCCTTGTAATATGACGCTTGCTAAAGAAGATGATTCTTCACCTTCAACAAGTGATTGGGCATGAACAATTGCCATTGCTGATTTGATGGCACCTGAAGCTGCTTCAATAGAAGCAGTGCGAGCATCGGTTTGCAGACTAGCAAATTTAGGTAAAGCAATGGCTGTTAAAATACCTAATAATACGATGACTATCACTAGTTCAATAAGGGTAAACCCCTGCTGTTTTATTAGTTGAACAGGGTTAACGACCAAGTGCGGCACCAGCCAGGTCCCACATTGGCAAGAATACACCCAGAGCCAAAATTAGCACCATAATACCGATAATAGTAATCATAATCGGTTCAATTGCACTACTAAGTTGTTTAGTATCATAATCAACTTCACGTTCATAAAAGTTGGCTACTTCATCCAGCATATCATCGACTGCACCGGTATCTTCACCGACCGAGATCATTTGTATGACTAAGGGTGTAAATAAATTACTGGTCACAGCCGTTTGAGTAAGTGATTCACCATGTTCTAAGCCATCGCGCATATCAAGTATTCGCCGTTCAAGAAAGGTATTATCAACCGCACGACTGACAATGACCAATGTTTGTGTGATCGGTACTCCGGCACGAAATGCCATCGAAAAGGCACGTGAAAATCGAGCCAATGTAGCGCGTTCAATAATACTGCCAATTAAAGGGATGCGGAGTTTATAGCGATGCCACTGATATAAGCCTTGTTCTGTTTTAAGATAAGCTCGAACCGACATAATACCGACAATAAGGCTGAGTAAGAGTAGATGCCAGTTATTAATAGTAAATGTTGATGTTGCCATCAATAGTTGGGTAGCCCATGGCAACTCACTACCAAATCCTGCAAAGACAGTTGCAAAAGCAGGAATAACAAAGACATTAATAATGACCATTGCAATCGCCATCGCAATAATGACAAATGTTGGGTAACGGATAGCGGCTTTGATTCGATCTTGGGTTTCTTTATCAATTTCGAGATAGTGGTAAATTTGCCTAAATGCCCGATCGAGTTGGCCGGTATTTTCCCCCACATTGACCATACTGACAAATAAAGTTGGAAAAATATCAGGGTGTTTTTGCATACTACCAGCTAGTGTTTGGCCACCTTCTAAATCAGAAGAAACGTCACCTAGTGTATCGGCAAGACCCTTGTGTGTCATATGAGTTTGTAAACCGCGCAAGGCGGGTAAAATAGAAATACCTGCTTTGAGTAATGTCGACATTTGGCGACTAAACATAATTAAGTCATTAATATCAGGTGTGTTGTTAAAATTGAGCAATTTCAATTGTGCGAGCACATCCTGTTTCGTAGCTATTTTTTCGTGAATATCAACAGGTGTGACACCAATATTGAGTAAGTGACTGGCGGTATCATTTGCAGATGCGGCCTCTAACTCACCACTGACTATCTCACCTTGTTGGTTCCGAGCTTTATACTGAAAAATAGCCATAAAATATCGTACTTATTAAGAAGTACGGATCGTTGAATCGTGCGTTCTGACGTCAAGATCACCAGCAATGCGTAATACTTCATCTAATGTGGTGATACCTTGTTTAGCAAGCTCAACTGCATTGCTAGCAAGGCTAGTAAAGTTGGCTTGATTTACTGCTTGTTTGGTGAATACAGCAGCATCATTTTTTTGTAGAGCACTGATGAGATCAGGTGTTATTACTAATAATTCATAGACACCTATTCTCCCTTTGTAACCGGTATTATTACAAAGTTGGCAGCCACCTGGCTGATAAAAGTGAGCGTTATTATTATCAGCCTCTATAATTTGGCTAAGCCAAAGTTTTTCTTGCTCATCCAAATCATGATCTTGGCGACAATCTGGACATAATCGACGGACCAGACGCTGTGCCAGTACCGCCTGCAATGAACTTGCAATTAGGAAGCCTTCTGCCCCCATATCGAGTAAACGACTGACAGTACTAATGGCGTCATTAGTATGTAAAGTTGAAAAGACCAAATGTCCGGTCATTGCTGCTCTTAAACCAATTTCAACCGTTTCTTGGTCACGCATTTCACCAATTAAAATAACATCAGGATCTTGCCGTAAGGCTGTGCGTAAAACGGTTGGAAAGTTCAGGCCAATTTTGTCATGGATTTGAACTTGGTTAATACGAGGCAATTGATATTCGACTGGATCTTCAGCAGTAATAATCTTAGTTTCTGCCGAGTTAATTTCATTAAGAGCTGCATATAAAGTGGTTGTTTTACCACTGCCTGTCGGGCCAGTAACTAAGACCAAACCATGTGGTTTATGTATTAGTTTACGCAAAGGCTCCAACACATTATCAGGGATGCCTAATTTAGAAAAATTGAGTAGACCTTGTGAATGATCAAGTAAGCGCATTACCACAGATTCACCATGCACCATAGGCATGGTCGATAAGCGAACATCAATCGCCTTATTTTTCACTTTAATATTGAAACGGCCATCTTGAGGTAAGCGTTTCTCAGAGATATTGAGTCCAGCCATGAGTTTCAATCGAGAAGTAAGCGCATTAGCAATACGAGCTTCATCAACAATTTGTTCTTGTAAAACACCATCAATACGCTGGCGAATTCTCAAGACATTTAGATCAGGTTCAATATGAATATCTGAGGCCTGAATCGAAACAGCATCCTCAAAAATAGCTTGCAATAGTTTGACAACAGGTGCGTCGGATTCACTAGTGGTTTGCGACAATGCTTGTAAGTCAAAATCAGCTTCGGCTATTTCTTCATCAAGCACTTCAGCTAATGAATCAATTTCGTCTGTTTTACGATAGCTACTATCAAGATGGTGTAATAAGTCACTTTCACTAATCGCGACAATATCGATAGCTTGCTTTAAAACTTTCTGAATTTCATCGTAAGCATAAATATCGGTTGGATCAGCCAAACCAACAGTGATGCGATCATTGTCTTTTTTAAGTGCAACCGCCCGAAAACGGCGGGCATGTATTTCAGGAAGTTGTCGAAGTACTTCGTGATCGATAGGATAATGTTGCAGTTCAATATAGGGAATACCTAATTGCTCTGACAACAGCGTTAATAATTGTGATTCTTTAATATAGCCAAGATCAATTAGGGTTTTACCTAATTTGCGGCGCGTTTTTTTCTGTTCGGCAAGCGCTGCTTCAAGCTGCGATTCGGAGATCAGCTTCTTCTCGATCAGAAGATCACCAATCCGAATTCGCTTTTTTATATCCATTCAAGCCGTCTCAACAATGTATTACTCGGTCGAATTGTGTCATATCAGTGCGATAGATGCGAGCATGATCGAGTTTAATTTCTAAAGTTGAAGCCATACTTCATTATCGTCACGTTGTTCGATGGTTAAATGGCTTAGATTTTCACCAGCGCAAGGGCCGATGATGCAGTGTCCATCTTCTAAGGTAAATAAAGCACCATGAGTCGAACATTGGATATTGACACCATCTAAAGACATAAACTCATCAGGTTGCCAATTTAATGGAATGCCAAGATGTGGGCATTGATTTTTATAGGCACGCACTTGCTTATCTTGACGAATGACAAAGAGTCCAAAAGGGCCTTGATCAGTTTCAATATCAAAGCCTAGAGCCTGTTGATCAGGAATATCAGATTTATTGCATAAGAAAAATCGGGCCATATTTAGTATCGCTAATGTTCAAACGGTGAAATGAGATGGTCAAAACCTTGTTGGCCACATTTTTTGCCAGCAAGTTGGCAGGCAAAAGTGAGAGCCGATATTAAATCTTTATGATTAATAAGACTGTGGATGATAGCAGCATTAAAACAATCACCGGCACCGAGTGTGTCGACGATGAGAGATGGAGAAAAGGCTTCACAGTGTATTAGTTGACCATCATCTGTCATACCATCAGCACCATCTTTCCCCCAAGTACAGGTAGCTGTGGTATTAGCCGGTAGTGATTTTAATAAGCCTTCAGAGCTTGAAAAACCATGATGCTGTGCATAATGTTGTGAAAAAAGTAGTACCGAAGCGTATTCAAATAAGGATTCAATATTGGCTCGTGGCTTTTCAACTTCTAATGAGCAAGCCAAATCAGGGTGATGGCTCTTAATGTGTTGCAGCATTAATAAGGTTTGATCAATGTTACGGCCTTCAAAATGAACCCAATCAAACTCAGTCAAATCAATGGTTTTAAAATCAGCAAAATCAAATTCGGGACAATCCCGATGATGCACAATACTTCGACTACCCGTTTGTTGATTGACGGTAATATACGACGTTGGCATTTTACCTTGGCGGAGGCGCACACAGGCATTAGTATTTATGTGAGATTGTGCTAAGTCATCCACAATGACTTGCGTATCCGGCTCATCAATTAATACCCCACCCCAGTGGCAAGCATGATCAAACTGGCTCAGAATAGTGAGTGTATTGGTGGCATTACCGCCACGTGTTTGATATTGAGATAGCACGCGTACTTCACTGTCTTCAGCGGGATAGTCATCAACCAGATTAATGATATCAAGAGTGGCGATACCAATTGCGAGAATGTTTGCCATAAAAAATAATTACAAGTCAGTGTTTAGATGTTGTCTCAGAACAAGGCTTTTTTACACGAAAAATGAGAGCATATTGAAATAGCTGATCATTTGAGTACAAAAGTAACGTAGTGCCATGAGGCAAAAAGAACTTAAAGATTGTCGAATATTGTGCCTACAGCAGCCGTAATACCAGTAACATCACCGGCCCCTGCCACACTATGTAATTTATTTTGGTTTTGATAATAAACAACTAAAGGTTCTGTTTGCTGTTGGTATGTATCTAAACGATTGCTAATAGTTGCCTCATTATCATCATCACGTTGGAATAATTCACCACCACAGGCATCACATTGGCCTTCAACGTTTGGAGGAGACAAGTGAACATTATAAATAGCGCCACATTTGGTACAAGTGCGACGTCCGGTTAAACGCTGTAATAACTCACCAAAGTCAACATCAAGTAAAACCACCCCTTGCAGTGGTTGGCCGAGTTCGGACAACATAGCATCCAAGGCTTCAGCTTGGGGAATATTGCGGGGAAAGCCATCAAGAATATAACCATTTTGGGCGTCACCTTCTGATAATCGTTCCCGTATCAAGCCAATAACAATATCATCAGAAACGAGTGCGCCGGCATCCATAGCTGTTTTAGCTTGTGTACCTAAATCAGAACCAGATTTAACAGCGGCTCTTAACAAATCACCCGTTGAGATTTGGGGAATAGTATATTTTTTAGCTAATACCACCCCTTGAGTACCTTTGCCAGAACCGGGCGCGCCTAATAATACTGTTCTCATGGATTATTACCTTTTTAACAAATAACGATAAATTTATGTAAGTGATGTGGTTAAGTTATCAAGTTGTTCAACGACTTGCTGCAATATATCAGGCAGTGCCGCGGGATCAAGTTGAAGCGATTCCCAAGCTACGGGATCAAGTGGTGGCACATGAGGATCGCCGCTGTGGCCGAGTTGTGCCGCGGTTACCATAACATCAGCTAAATGGACAATAGCCACTTCACTTTCAAATTCTTGTGCATCAGTTGGATTGTGATGAAATTGTGTTATTTCAATGAGTGATGCTGGTAGACGCCAAGCTTTAATTAAGGCCGCACCAACATGAGTATGGTCAAACCCAAGCACATGTTGTTCGGCTTGATAAATAATCTCATTGCCAAATTGTGCTCGATTAATGGCTTCTTTGGCTAGTTCTGGAACGGATTGGTACATTACTAAACAACCAATATTGTGTAATAACCCTGCAATAAAAAATTGTTCGGGAACATCGAACTTACATTTTTTTGCCAATAGTTTAGCTGTTAAAGCGCACGCAAGACTATGTCGCCAGAATTCAGTCATATTGATTAAATTATCAGGAATACCTCTAAATGCATTTATCACCGATGTGGCGAGCACCAATTGAACCAATTCATTGGTACCGATAATAGTGATGGCACGAGAAATCGTACTAATTTGTGATGGAAAACCATAAAAAGGACTATTAACGATCTTAAGTAACCGTGTTGCTAAGGCTGGGTCCGTATTAATGACATCACTGATTTGATCAGATGATGTATTCGGATTTTGTATTAATGCATCAAGCTGAGTATAGGTGGTAGGAGGGGAAACCAACTCAAGTGATTTATTAACCAATGCATCGGGTGTCAGTGCCATTATTGTGACTCTTTTTCGCTTGTTTGACTATCTTCATCTTCAAGCTGCAAATCAAATAAAACCTTGATGACAGGATGATCGAGGTCAGTATATCGAAAAAGCTGTTTGCGTTGCTCATGTTGTTGCTCAGTCAGTTTTGCCGGTGAGTTTTGTTCCGTCATATTAGCGAATGCCTACCGTTGATGATTGAAACATAAATTGACTTAAACTTGCCCCCAGTTTACCTGCAAATCGATCCAGATAGTTAGGACGAGGTGTGTAATCAATAATATCTTCAGCACCAATAATATCGCGCGCCACGGTACTACTGTTCGCTAAACCATCAATTAAACCTAATGGTAAAGCTTGTTCGCCGGACCAGAATAAACCAGAGAATAGATCAGGATCATCAGCAAGACGATCGCCTCGACCTGCTTTAACTACATCAATAAATTGTTGATGGATATTATCCAGCATCATGTGAGCATGTTTTACATCTTGTTCTCTCATCGGCAAAAACGGATCAAGGAAGGCCTTATTTTCACCCGCGGTTAAAGATCGACGTTCAATTCCTAATTTTTCGATAGTATCGGTAAAACCAAAACTATCCATACGAACACCAATTGAGCCCACAATGCTGGCTTTATCAGCGTAAATTTCTTGGGCAGCAACCGCAATATAATAACCACCAGAAGCACAAATATCTTGAATAACAGCATACACAGGGAAGTCTGGACGTGACTCTTTCAGGCGGTTAAGTTCATCATTAATAATGCCTGCTTGCACAGGGCTGCCACCGGGTGTATTGAGTCTTAAAATTAAACCTTGCGCATTCGGACTATCAAATGCATCACGGATCCCAGTAACGATGGTATCGGCATTGGCTTCAGCATCAGCAGCAATAACTCCAGTGATATCAACAAGGGCAGTATGTGCTTCTGATGGTGTCGACATATCATTTTTAGGAAATGCCAGCATTAATATTGCCACTAGATAGAGCAACATTAAGCCCTTAAATACATAACCCCAGCGGCGACTAGTTCGTTGTTCTTTAAGTGCAGCAAAAGCGAGATCTTCTAATACCTGACGTTCCCATGTGTTGGAGTCATTAGTTGAATGGTTAGTGTTCTTTGAACTAGAAGGTGGAAAGTCACCAAATGTCGCCATATCTGTATTTCGTCCTGTTACTTTGCCAGCCATATAAAAGTGAGTAAATCATAACAAATATCTCACTATAAGTCGTTTGATGTTTTCAATTAAGCACTTTCCGTATGCTACCTAAAAATGAGAGCAGTATTGAGAAAATCAACAATTTGCATATATCATCACACAGGGAATATAGTGTGGGTAAGTTTGAATATTACACAAACTAAGGATGGTGACCGATGATAAAACAACAGCATTTGAACTCTAAACAGATCCTTAAAGAGAAAAGAACAGGGATGGCTTAAACCATGATCCCCTTGATTCATGCCATTGATTCCTAGTGTAGGCCTAGGAAGTATCAAATGAGATTAATACTGGCTTTATTTTTTTTAGCGATTTTACTTACGTTGCTATCAGGTTTATATCAACGACCAAGCAATGAACTTGTTCAGTGGGGTACTGAGTGTTCCCCAGAATATTGGTTCCACTGTTTTCACCCAAGCATTTCTGGGGGGGGGCTTTTGCATTTATTTTTGATAGCCCATCAACATCAGTACATAACACTCTCGGCATGGAAGATGATTTTAGGTGGTACCCATTTATTATAAATATTTGGTTATATTTCATTATTTTCTATATTTCGGTTACATCATTAAACAAATCCAAAATCCAAATCAATAGCAAAATTAACAGGATCAGACGCGATTGATTTTAGGTTTTGATACCAAAAGCAATAAGGTAGCGTGATGCTCTCTTATCCTAAATAACCATCTTCCTGTTACAAGTCGTTTAGAAAATGTTCGACTTGATGCAGGCTATCAACAATAGCCTGAGGCTGGCAGGCACGAAGGGTGGCCATGTCATGAGCACCATGACTAATTCCTAAACTATCGGTTCCAGCATTATTGGCCATTTGTAAGTCATATTCAGTATCACCAATCATCAGTGTTTGTTTGGGATCGACGCCGAAATAATCAATTAACTCTTCCAGCATTTGAGGATGAGGTTTGGAATGGCATTCATCAGCACAACGAGTGCCATGAAAATAAGACCTTAATCCAGTACTTGTTAAAACCTTATCTAAACCACGACGACTTTTCCCGGTGGCCACACCGAGAAAATAATCTTGCTCAGCCAGTCGTTTAATAAGGTTTATTGCATGGTCAAATAAGGGTGAATCATGGGGATTATTTAACCACGTTTCACGATAGCTATTGGCTAATTGTTCAACGGTTTCAACACTAGCATTAGGATAAAGCGCATAAGCGGCTTCATTAAGGCCCAAACCAATAACATGATTGATGGCGGAGTCTTCTAGTGCTGGTAGCGATAATTGTGTAATTGCTTGCTGCATGCAATTGACGATATGGCTAGTGGAATCCATTAAGGTACCATCCCAATCAAAGACGATCAGTTGATAGCGACTCATGATATTTCTCTCATTCGCTCAAGCACGGTTTGTAGCTTCTCTGGCAAAGGTGCTTCAAGTAAGAGTTCTTGGCCACTACTTGGGTGACGAATTCCCAATTTCCAAGCATGTAAAAATAACCGTTTTAAACCAAATTTTTTCATATCTCGATTGAAGTTGCGTTGGCCATATTTATCATCACCGGCGACAGGATAATTTATATGGGCTGCATGAACACGAATTTGATGGGTACGACCGGTGTATAGAACAACTTCTGTTAATTGTGCTTGGGCAAAGGTTTCGATAGGAATAAATAATGTTTTGGCCTGTTTACCATCAGGATCGACCCGCACCATACGTTCACCAGAGGAAACGGTATTTTTTTGTAAAGCTTGTTCGACTAAGCGTTGTTGGCCATTCCAATGACTTCTTAATAAAGTGAGATAACGTTTATCAAGATCATGATTGACCATTTGTTGTTGCAGATTAAGTAGAGCGTCACGATTTTTTGCCAGCAATAAACAGCCGGATGTATCACGATCAAGTCGATGAACCAGTTCAAGATAAGGCAGATCTGCACGTACAATACGCAATGCTTCAATCAGACCTTGTTTGATATTACTACCCGCATGTACCGCTAAGCCGGAGGGTTTATTGAGTACCAATAAATCATCATCTTCTAACAACACACTATCATTGATTTGCTGTGCTAAGTGATCGTTTACGGTAGTGGGAGAAGTGTTTTCTGCAGTACGAAGTGGTGGTATGCGGACAGTATCGCCAAGTTGTAATTTATAGGTTTGTTTGATGCGACCTTTATTGACTCTGACTTCACCTTTACGAATAGCACGATAAATACGGCTTTTCGGTACACCCTTTTCTAGGGTTAGTAAAAAATTGTCGATTCGCTGTCCAGCATTCGCGGCAGTAATATCAATAAATTGGACTGGGTTAAGTTTGGAATCACGGCTTGTCATAAAAATATCGGTTTTTTCTATTGCTGAGACAGTAATCTACTGTTATATTCAATGGTTGGTCTGCTCATTAGCGGTATTAGTATACCGACTTTTAGTTAATATGGCCTGAAAATAGCGTAGTCGCTCCTTCAATGTTGAAGTTGATGCGGTTAACGCTAAAACAAGTTTTGATACACGCGTTTAACATAGGTTAAGCGTGATAGGTGCTCACTATAGAGCATATAAATTAAGTGGTTCCCACGTCTTGGCAATAACAATAAGTAATGTACAAGACAGGACAATAGCAAGTAATTAATAATAATGTAGGTATCCGGCAGCTACATCATGGGGTGAAGCGCTGATACTGAGAATGTGTCGCAAATAATGTTGCGACGTGATCTTTTTGAAATACTACTGACTAGTATCAAGATCACAAAATAGCTAAAAGCAATGTGAAGCAAATTTAGAGATATAACCACATTGTGACTATTAATTGCGTATAGCAAAGTCGTCCTGTGATCGTTAGTAATTGATGATGTATTACCCTTGGAAACAGGGATAAGCCAGCGTGTGAACCTCAATTAAGAGGTTAATGCATGAAGCGAATTTTAATTAACGCGACTCATGAAGAAGAGTTGCGGGTAGCGATGGTTGATGGCCAGCGCTTATTTGATCTAGATATTGACGTTCCCTCCCGGGAGCAAAAAAAAGGCAATATCTACAAAGGAAAAATCACTAGAGTAGAACCCAGTCTAGAAGCGGTATTTGTTGAATACGGCTCTGAACGACAAGGTTTTTTACCGCTAAAAGAAATTTCCAAAAGCTATTTTAAACAGCGTAAAGACGGCGATTCTGGACGTATTAATGTCCAAGATGTATTGTCGGTTGGACAAGAACTCGTTATCCAAGTTGAAAAAGAAGAGCGCGGTAATAAAGGTGCTGCTTTAACAACAATGATCAGTCTTGCGGGACGTTATTTGGTATTAATGCCGAATAGCCCACGTGCTGGTGGTATCTCTCGTCGTATTGAAGGCGATGAACGTGCTGAATTACAAGAAGCATTGCGATCATTAGAAGTGCCGGAAGGTATGGGCATGATTGTTCGTACTGCCGGTGTCGGCAAGCAAGCAGAAGAGTTGCAATGGGATTTAGAATATCTAGTGCAATTATGGACTGCTATTGATAAAGCGACACAAGAGCGTAAAGCACCATTTTTAATCTACCAAGAAAGCAATATTATCATCCGTGCGTTACGTGATTATTTGCGTAAAGATACTGGCGAAATTTTGGTCGATTCCCCAGAAGTTTATCAAACAGGTTATGACTTTATGCGCATGGTCATGCCACATGAACTCAGTAAATTCAAACTGTATGAAGATAAGGTTCCGTTATTCACCCGCTATCAAATCGAAAGCCAGATCGAAACAGCTTTTCGTCATGAAGTAAGACTGCCTTCTGGTGGCGCATTAGTAATTGATCCAACCGAAGCATTGATTTCGATTGATGTTAACTCGGCTCGGGCCAATAAAGGCGGTGATATTGAAGAAACCGCTTTTAATACTAACTTAGAAGCAGCAGAAGAGATTGCTCGCCAATTACGCTTACGTGATTTGGGTGGGCTGGTGGTTATCGACTTTATTGATATGGGACCAAGCCGGCATCAACGTGAAGTTGAAAATCGCTTACGGGAACATTTAAAAGTTGATAGAGCGCGCGTTCAAGTAGGCCGGATTTCACGTTTTGGTTTACTAGAAATGTCACGTCAACGCTTACGACCATCATTAGGTGATGCCCATGAAGAAGTCTGCCCACGTTGTTCTGGCTTAGGTCATGTCCGTGGTGTCGAATCATTGGGTTTAGCAGTACTTCGATTAGTGGAAGAAGAAGCAACCAAAGATCAGGTTTCTCAGCTCATCGTACAATTACCGGTCGCGGTTGCAACCTTTATGTTGAATGAGAAAAGAGTACAGCTAGATGCGATAGAGCGTCGACATGATGTGAAATTATTATTAATTCCAAATCCACATATGGAAACACCACATTATGATATTGAGCGCATTAAGGATGGCGACCGACGTGTTGAAGTCAGCCATCATTTGATGGTGACGCCAGAGCCTGAAATGCCAGCAGCGATGAAAGATAAACCTGTAACAGAACAAGCTGCGGTAACGGGAGTATCACCTGCTGCACCTGCGCCAGTGATTGGTTCAAGAAAAGAAGATAAAAAACCAAATTTATTAAAACGATTAGTGAATGTGTTAACGGGGAAAGCTGTTGACCAAGTCGAAGACAAACCTGAACAGGAACAAAAAATAGAGCAACAGCCCAAACGTGAGCAAAATAGAAGGCCACGTAATCGTAATAATCGTCGTAACCCACGCCGTCGCCCAGATAATAAAAAAACGGAACAAGTAAAAACTGAAGATGAAGCAAAGCAAGTTAGCAATAATGAGTCTAAGCCATCCTCACCATCGGGAAGTGAAGAGCAGTCGCAAAGTCGTAACTCGAATGCTAAACGTTCACGTCGTGGTGGTCGTCGTCGTCGTCCACGTAATGATGGTGACAATACAAATGTTGCAGAAGATGCAGGCAATAAAGTAGCACCAGAAAAGAAAGAGGTCGATGGCAATATCCCTAGTAATAAAGCAGTAGACGTTAATGGCAATGTACCAGTATCGGGGCAGGCTAAAGAAGTAGATGGTAATAAGCCAACACAAAACAAGCCTAGGCGTAGTAAAACATCAACAAATCCTCGCCGCCGTCGTCCAGCAGCAAAAGACCAACAAAATAAAGAAAGCTCAGAAAAGACTGCTGAAAAAGTAGAAAAAAAACCGTCATCGGCAGATAATGGTAAAGACAAAGTTGCCCCACCAAAAGCAACTGTTGACAAAGCGGTGCCAAAACAAGATGCCAGCGAATCCTAAATTTAGTCATGAACGCCTGTTGACCTTAATTGGTCGACAGGTTGAATACATGCAGCAGAAATGTGAAATTATCGAGTTACTCGATGATTGTGAGTTTGTTTTACAGGTGTTAAAAAATGATACTAGTATTCAAGCAACACAATATGGTGAAGGTCATCGCGCTGTACCTGTGACTTATACCTTAGCTGTATTTGATGGCGAAGGTGATCTCCATCCCGAGTTAGTGGCGGCAGGTTTAGATAAATTATTGACTGATTAACCGGCGAACTTCATCCAAATCTTGCTGGGTATCAACACCGTGACCAGGATCCACTTTAGCGGCAGTTAAATGAATTTTTTTACCGTGATATAAAGCGCGTAATTGCTCTAAAGATTCTTCTTGTTCTAATACACAAGGGCTCAAATCAGCATAGTGTTGTAAGAAACTAGCACGATAGCCATATAAGCCCAAATGACGGTAATGTGGCAATTCTGGTGGCAAGGAGGATTGCTGATCAAAATGATCTCGCATCCAAGGGATAGGTGCGCGGCTAAAATACAAAGCATAGCCTTGTGCATCCATAATGACTTTGACTACATTCGGGTCAAAAACGTGTTTTTCCTGATCAATTGAGCTATATAGTGTTGCGATATCAGCATCAGGATGCAATAACATATCATCGGCAACTTGATTGATTAAACTGGCTGGTAAACAGGGCTCATCACCCTGAACATTAATGATAATATCATCTTCCTCAAAGCGCATCAGGCTAGCCACTTCAGCAAGTCGATCGGTGCCAGAATGGTGATCGGAACGTGTCATACAAACCGTAGCACCAAAGTCTTTAGCAACCTTTTCAATCCGTTGATCATCAGTGGCGATAATAACATCAGAAGCATGGCTTTCATTAGCACGATCATAGACATGCTGAATCATTGGTTTACCGGCAATATCTAACAGCGGTTTCCCTGGCAAACGGGTAGAGGCATAGCGAGCAGGAATAACGATTTTGAATGGCATGCTAATTAGATATCTTCATCAGCAGCTAATTCACGTGCTTCATTGCTTAGCATCACCGGGATATCATCATGGATAGGGTAAGCTAAACGGCAAGTCGGGCAGATGAGTTCCTGCTTTGTTTTAATGTAATTCAGGCTGCCTTTACAGCTTGGGCAAGCTAAAATTTCAAGTAGAGTTTTATCCATGAGAGGAGAGTCCTGCTAGTTTTTGTAGTATTTGTTGGTCAAGTTTACCGCTTATGCTTGCTTCTATGGCAATGTACCACATATTTTTATTGGCAAATGATTGGCATTTTACCGAATCTTTTTCAGTCATAATAATAGGGGCATCATCATCAAATTGTAACTCAGTGCTTGTAAAGATGTGATGATCGGTAAAAGGATAGGCTTGGATCGTCAAACCTTGCTCAGATAATTGATCAAAAAAACGTTTTGGATTGCCAATGCCAGCAATGGCATGAATCGGTTTTCCAATAAAATAAGACAAGTCTTTTTTGATATTAGGATCGGCAATATTAATCGCCTGACCTTGTAATAGCGTCATATTATAGTCAACCGACGAACCACCATTATGCACAATAAAATCAACGTATTCTAACCGTGATAAGGGTTCGCGTAGTGGGCCAGCGGGCAAGCAATATTGATTGCCAAAAAGGCGTTGGCCATCGACCACCACAATTTCAATATCACGCTCTAATGCATAATGTTGCAGTCCATCATCTGCAATGATGATATTACAATCATGTTGTTGTAATAATAGTTGACCTGCGGCAACGCGATTGGGGGCAACAGCCATTGGGCAACCAGTATGGCGGCTGATAATAATAGGTTCATCGCCAACAATGCTGGGATCGCTATGTGCAGTGACAAGTTGCGGGTAATGGTCAGCATTACCACCATAACCTCGGCTAATAATACCGGGCCGTAACCCCGCGAGTTTTAATTGTTTGACCAACCAGATGACCAATGGTGTTTTACCAGTACCGCCAACACTGATATTACCGACAATGATAACGGGAACCGGTAATTTATAGTGTTTAAAGATGCCGATAGTATAAAGTGCTTGCCGACACCAGATAATAAGGCGGTATACAATGCTAATAGGCCATAATAACCAGCGGATAGGATGGGGTTGATACCAGCTGTTAATTAGCCACTTCATGATGAATTCTGAATGTTTCCACTAACTGCTAACGTCAATGGGTTTTTCCTGAAATTGCAGGCTATGTAGTTGAGCATAATGTTGGCCCATTGCTAATAATTCATGATGGCTACCGGCTTCAACAATACGACCATCATGCATAACGATAATTTGATCGGCATTTTCAATAGTGGATAATCGATGAGCAATAACCAATGTGGTGCGATGTTCCATTAATGTTTCAAGGGCAGCTTGAATATGTCTTTCCGCCTTGGTATCTAAAGAGGCCGTGGCTTCATCCAAAATAAGAATAGGCGCATCACGTAGTATGGCTCGAGCGATAGCAAGTCGTTGGCGTTGACCGCCTGAGAGTAATACACCATTTTGGCCTACTTGAGTGGCAAGGCCATCAGGCAAACGTTCAATAAAGTCCCAAGCATGAGCGGCTTTGGCTGCTGCAATAATTTGTTCATTACTAATTTGCTGTGAATGACCATAGGTAATATTGTTTGCCACCGTGTCATTGAACAATACAATTTGTTGGTTAACCAGTGATATTTGTTGGCGTAAATTTGATAGTTTCAGATCATTAATATCAATACCATCGAGTAGGATTTGCCCGCTGCTTATGGTGTAAAAGCGAGCTAACAAACTAACTAAAGTTGTTTTCCCGCTGCCGGAATGACCAACAAAAGCAATGGTTTGTCCTGGTTTGGCATGAAAAGAAATATCTTCCAATACATGGCTAGTTGAGCCGTGATAACGAAAGTTAATATTGTTATATTGAATATCACCTCGGGCGCGATCAATAGTCTTGCTGCCCATGTCTGGTTCTGACGGTTCATCTAATAAAGCAAAAATACTTTGTGCCGCGGCAATGCCTTGCTGTAGTTTGCCATTAATTTTTGTCAGCCGTTTAAGAGGGGTTAAAATCATAAACATGGCCGTTACAAAAGAGATAAAACTCCCCGGTGTTATTTGCTCAAGCATTTCCGGCACTGTTGCCAGATAAATAACCAGAGATAGCCCCAAAACAGTAATAAATTGGATGATAGGTTGACTGATAGCATCCGTTGCCAACATCTTCATTCGCTGCCGTCGGTTTTGTTGGTTCACCTTATCAAAACGATTGATTTCATATTGCTGGGCACCAAAGGTTTTGACTTCGCGGTGGCCTTCAATTACTTCACTGCTAATATGGCTCACATCCCCCATTGATTCTTGAATCATTTTGCTGATACGGCGAAAGCGGCTACTAATTTTATAAATCAGTAGGGCAATAATCGGAACCGTTAATAAAATGATAAGAGCCAAAGTACCATTAAGATAAACCATCCATGCCAATAGACCCACAATGGTAATTGTGTCCCGAATAACGACAATAATGGCATCAGTCACCGCATTGGCAACTTGTTCGACATCATAGAGCAGCTTAGACATAAGCTGACCAGGTGTGCTTTGGTCATAAAAACTAGCAGGCAAGGTGACAAGCCGTTCAAACATTTGCTCACGTAGTGTTTTGATCACATTGCGAGCAATCCATCCAAGACCATACGTAGTAATAAAATTAGCAACACCACGAATAATAAAAATGCCGATAAACGCTAAAGGAATAAGTCTAATAGTGTCAGGATCACGATCAACAAAGCTGCCATCGACTAACGGTTCCATAATGGCCGCTAAGCTTATTTCGGTAGCAGAAAATATCATTATTGCAATAATAGATATCACAAAGGCCGGCCAATATGGTTTGGCATAAGTGAGTAAGCGCCGATAAATTTGACCAGCACTCATTTTTTCAGAGGAGTTGGATATCATGGTTCAGTTGAAGTGGTTTGCCGTGTCGCCAATGTGAGTCGTGTGTAACCTAGTTTCTGTGCAGTATCCATCGCCGTCACAATATTTTGATATTCAGTATTGGCATCAGCACTGATAATAATATGTGGATCGTCATTGTCACCCACTAGTTGTTGCAATTGTGAAGATAATTGCTCAGGACTTGGATTATCAAGAGTAACGTCATTAATAATAAATTGACCATCAGCATTGATCACAATATCAATCGCTTTTTCTTGTTCAACTAATGCTTGTCCGCTGGCTTCAGGCAAATCTACTTTAAGCGAGCTTTCGCGTATAAAACTAGTGGACACCATAAAAAAAAGTAGTAATAAAAATACCACATCAATCATTGGTGTTAGATTGACATCAGGATCCTCTGATCGTTGAGGGGACAGCTTCACTGGTTTTCCTCATCATCAGGGTCAAACTGTCGGTCACCATGTAATATTTCAATTAATTTCATTGCCTGTTCTTCCATATCAACAACTAAAGTGCTAATTTTCCCCCGGAAATAACGATAAAAAATCAGACTAGGAATTGCAATAACTAAGCCGGTCGCAGTAGTAATTAATGCCTCTGAAATACCACCTGCTAATGTTTCAGGATTACCGACACCTTCAGTGGTAATAACCGCAAATACTTTAATCATACCGATAACGGTACCCAGTAAGCCCATTAAAGGTGCAATAGCAGCAATCGTACCGAGTGTATTGAGATTACGTTCTAATTCGACTGTAACGTGGCGACCAACATCTTCAATACCTTCTCGTGTAATCTCGCGAGAACACTCCCGATTCACTAAGCCTGCCGCTAAAATTTGGCCCAGAGGTGAATTGTTTCGCATGGCTTGAATGCGATTATCATCAACTTGGTTATACCGTAACCATTGCCAAATTTGGGTGATTAATTCGGGGGGTGATATGCGTTTAGTCTGCAAGCTCCAAAAACGCTCAGCAATAAT
>JBJPGB010000052.1:0-44518 GCA_048595405.1 Methylophagaceae bacterium | reverse complement strand
GCTAAGTTCATTGCGCCAGGATGAAATGCGGTAATTTGGTTGTCATCCATATCAGTGGTGATAAAAGCTTGGGCAGTATAATTGCCTTGTTTAATATGTACATGTTGGCGGTTAATATCGTGCTTATCCATCCATATTTGATAACTGCCAAAGTCACTACCTACCGTCCCCATTGGAATGGGATTATCACCGAGTAGTTTTAGGTTATAAGCAATATTTCCGGCACAACCACCAAATTCACGGCGTAATTCGGGGACTAGGAATGCGACATTTAGCATATGTACTTTATCAGGCAAGATATGGTTCTTGAACTGGTCTGGAAACACCATAATGGTGTCATAGGCAAATGAGCCACAAATTAATGCTGACATGGTTTTGTCCTTATCTTTGGGTATAGAGTTGTGTGGTATCGGCAGTAATGGCGAGCTTACCATCGATAAATGCTTGCAGATGTTGACCTACAATTTCATTGCGCCAACCTTGTAATATTGGAATATCAGTTTCGCCTCTTACCATGCGTTCGATGTCTTTACGAACGGCAACAGCAACGGGGGAGATAGATTGTTCAGCACATAGTTTTCTTAATAGTGCGAGCAGGGCATCAACAATTGCATCTTGCTGAGTAGTTAGAGGCTGTGATTTTTTTACTGTTGGCCATTGTTCTTTAGGCGAAGTTTTAGCTTGTTTAATGATATCTAAAAACTCTTTGCCATGACGTTCAATAGTACGATCTTCAAGACCACGAATAAGGCTAAATTTATCAGCTGAATCTGGCCCGAGTTTAGCTAGGTCGATCAATACATCATCTTTTAAGATCCAGCGGCGGGGACGATTAGATTTGAGTGCACGATGTTCACGCCATGCGCCAAGCTTTTGCAATATGGCAAGTTGATTGCCTTTTAAGCGGCCAGCACCTTTAATTTTTCGCCAAATATTATCGGGATCGGGTTGATATGTTGTTAGGCTTGTTAAATTAGCAAAATCATCTTGTAGCCAATGACTACGGTCTTTTTGCTCAAGCTGTTGCATCAATAATTTATAAACGTCTCGCAAATAACGGACATCATCGGCAGCGTATTCGATTTGGGCTGGATCAAGTGGTCGTTTAGTCCAGTCGGTACGAGAATGGGCTTTATCTAAATCAACATTAAGACATTGTTTAACCAGATTGCCATAACCAATCTGTTCGCCATAACCTAATACGGTGGCCGCAATTTGAGTATCAAAAATAGGCGAAGGTAAATCATCACGTAATAGATAAAATAATTCTAAATCTTGGCGTGCGGCATGAAATACGATAGTGATATCAGGATTGTAGAATAAGTCGAGAATAGGGCTTAAATCTGATAATGCTAACGGATCAATGCAGGCAATATGATCTTCGGTGGCAACTTGAATTAAACACAGTTGTGGGTAATAGGTTTTTTCGCGTAAAAACTCAGTGTCGACGGCCAGAAATGGAGCGTCAGAAATTTTCTGACAGAAAGTAATCAAATCTTGTTGTTGGGTAATAAATTCGATAGTCATCGGCTTTTCTTGTAAAAAATCGACAGTATAACGAGTTTTTAGGGTGAGCTCATTGTTCGTGCAAGTTGGGTGACATTAGAAATGGCTTCGATAATTATTTCAGGCTGTTGTTTGGGTATGTCATGGCCACTGTTATTCGCAAATAGATGCTGGCTGATAGGTGATAACCGAGTTAGGTCTTGTTGTAATTCAATCCATATTTTTTCACGGTATTGGGCATCTTTATTACCTGCCCATTCCGTTTTGCCGCGACTAATAACAATTAAAGGGATGGTTGGAATAGATCCAAATAGTCGAACTTGGCGTGCGCTTTCATACAAAGCAGCAATTTCTTGGCCTGCTGTTCTATACGCATGGTCACGCAATATTTGAGGTTTTTGACTATTAGCTGTTTCGGTTGTTTGTTTAGCGATAATGATGATATTGCGACGGCCTTTACGTGGTGGTGGTAATTTTATATTTAATCGCTCATATTGCATTTCGTGTGAGGAATCGACCAGTATTAATCCGGCAATATCATCAGGATGAGAGGCTGCAAATAGACGAAGGTTAAAGCCTCCGAAAGAATGCCCTACTAATAAATAAGGTGGTGGAATATTTGCTTGTTCAAGAAGTAATCCTAGCTCATAAGCTATACGGCGACTATTACGAGGTCTGGGGCCATAATCACTCCAACCATAGCCAGCGCGGTCATAAATACAGGTTCGTGTTATTTGAGAAGATTGTTGAAGGATGGATTGCCAATCGAAAGAATCATCACCTAAGCCAGTATCAATAATGGTAGTTGGTTGACCTTCACCCATGCATTGAATATGTAATCTATGTCCACCAATGTCATAGCGCTTACCTGGCATAGGTGGCATTTCATTAGCGTAAACGAAGCCAATGAATCCTCCCAAAAGGAGTGTGAACAGACTTAAAAATACCGGCATATATATCCTATGTGGCGACATTGAGTGCTGTTATTTCTGACGCATCAAATGATTTAAAGTTTCAATGAGTGCTCAGTGGGCCTATTTTTATTTCAAGATCTTGCAAGGTAAAAGGCCAGTTTAATTCACTATTATCTGCAAATCTTACTACTGGAATTATTGTGCCGTAACGAGTGACTAGTTCATCATCATCGCCAATTTCTATTGCTTCAACTACCACATTATGTTGATTTGATAATTCATTTAATAAGGTGTCAGCAAGTTCACAAAGATGGCAACCAATAGTGGTATAAAGTGTGAGCGAAATCATTTTTCCAATAATCGAGGCATCAGTTCAACAAAATTACAGGGACGATGGCGAATGTCGAGTTGCTCTTTAAGAATGTCATCCCAAGCTGTTTTACAGGCACCCGATGAACCAGGCAGGCAGAAGATAAACGTACCATTAGCCACGCCACCTAGAGCTCGAGATTGAATTGTTGAGGTGCGAATATCTTGGTAAGAGATCTGACGGAACAATTCACCAAAGCCCATCATTTCTTTATCAAGCAATACTTTGATTGCTTCTGGTGTGCCATCTCTACCGGTAAACCCAGTACCACCCGTGGTAATAATAGTTTGAATATCAGGATCAGCTATCCATTGCGAAATAATGGATCGTATTTGATAAATGTTATCCGGCACGATTTGTTGCGCAGTAAGTTGATGTTCTGCTGTTAAAACACGTTCTCGAAGAACTTTTCCGGAGGTATCGTTTTCTATAGTACGACTATCAGAAATCGTTAGTAGGGCGATATTAACGGGAATAAATTGTTTTTCCATGAAGTATCTCTCAGTAAGTATCGTTAAAGACCAGTATAGTCACCCTGAGGACTTAGATCTAGAATAGATGAAATTGGCAAGAAATAGGAGCTTGTAATGAAAAAATTGATATTAGTGGCAGCGATGACAACAATGGTCACGGCATGTATTACCGATGATGATCCTAATCAAAAAGCTAAAACAGCGGCGGCAGTTGGTGCTGCAGCAGGTGCTGTAGTGGGGTATGCGGTTGATGATAGTGCTGGTGGCGTACTTGTAGGTGCGGCAGTCGGTGCAGCTGCAGGAGCAGGAATCGGCCATTATATGGATAATCAACAACAAGAAATGGAAGCAGCATTAGCCGAAGAACAAGCTCGGCACGATATTGAAGTGAAACGATTACAGGATGAAACCTTGAAAATTGATATTTCCAGTGAAATATCCTTTGATTTTGGTAGTGCAGCATTAAAACCGGCCTTTATGCCAACCCTGCAGAAAGTGTCTGAAATTTTGGTACGTTACCCACGAACAATTATTCATGTGGTTGGACATACCGACAGCGTGGGCTCAGAAAGTTATAATATGGAACTTTCTCGCCACCGAGCTCAATCAGTTGTTAATTATTTTGTGTTGCAAGGTATTTCACAAAGTCGTTTAGTAACGGTAGGGCGTGGTGAATTAGAACCAAGAGCTGGCAATGAAACAGAAGCTGGCCGTCAATTAAATCGTCGAGTAGAACTTTATGTCAAACCCGTTATCGAAGGACAAGAAGCCGAAGCATACCAGACACCGGCGGGCAGCCAAATCTGATACAAGTCATTCCAGCGACTTAGTCTTTGGTTTGCATGCAATCCAAGCTGCACTTGAGGTTCCTGTTAGCCGAGTAAAAGAAATTTGGTTAGCAGATGAACGTGAAGATGCTCGTATTGTTGCTTTAATTAAAGCGGCTAAAAAACAAGGCATAATACCGCAAAAAATCGTCAGAGAAGAGCTTGATGAGATGGTGCCTGATGCGCGTCATCAAGGTGCTATAGCGCGCTGTACACCATTGGGAAATTTAGATGAGACAGATTTGTTTAAATTGTTGGATGATTTAAATGAACCACCATTATTATTGATTTTGGATGGAGTACAAGATCCTCATAATTTGGGCGCTTGTATGCGGACGGCAGAGGCTGCGGGCGCACATGCGGTTATTGCGCCAAAAGATCGTGCTTCCAGCTTGACCAATACGGCTCTAAAAGTATCAAGTGGCGCCGCAGAACGATTGCCATTTATTCAAATTACAAACCTAGCCCGTGTTTTGCGTGAATTACAACAACGTGGGATTTGGCTGGTCGGTACATCTGGTGAGAGTGAAACATCATTATTTGATGCGGACTTGAAAGGGCCGATAGCGATTGTATTGGGTGCGGAAGGCCGAGGGATTAGACGTTTAACTAGAGAAAATTGTGATCAAGTAATCTTTATTCCGATGCAGGGCGGCGCTGAAAGTTTGAATGTATCGGTGGCAGCAGGTGTGTGCCTTTTTGAGGCAATGCGCCAGCGAGGATAGTTTGTCATTCTGGTGATTTTTTGAGCCAGGATTTGCGGAGTTTCGGTATGGAGTCCCGCTAAAAATAAAGCATGCGGAGATAATGGGAAATGATCTCAATTTTCTTAAACATAAGGTGAGGTTGATGGAACCAGACTTTATTGTGATGTCACTGATCTGTTTATTTGGATTAACTTTATTTGAAGTTAATCCCCTCACTAGTATATAATTGCGAGCTGCCTTTTAGATAGGCATAACTCCTTGCTTCTAATTGTAAATATTGGGAGCTGTTTAAACCGTGAGGAGCTCTTAATGAGACATTACGAAATTGTGTTTCTGGTCCACCCTGATCAGAGCGAACAAGTACCTGCAATGATTGAGAAATATAAGCAAGTATTAACAAGCCAAGGTGGTTCAATTCACCGTATGGAAGACTGGGGACGTCGTCAATTGGCATACCCAATCAACAAAATTCACAAAGCACACTATGTCTTGATGAACGTTGAATGTGACGTTGCTCAATTAGAAGAAGTGACTACTGCTTTCCGTTTTAATGACGCTGTTATTCGTCATCTTGTTGTCAATAATGATGAGGCTGTTACTGAGCCATCACCAATGATGCGTAAAGATGAAGATGATAGACCGCGTAAACGCGATTAATACAGAGGAGCATACTAATGGCACGTTTTTTTAGACGTAGAAGATTTTGTCGCTTCACCGCTGAAGGTGTTAAGCAAATTGATTATAAAGATGTAAACCTTTTAAAGAATTACATCACAGAAACAGGGAAAATTGTTCCTAGCCGTATCACGGGTACTAAAGCGCGTTACCAACGTCAGCTTGCAACTTGTATCAAACGTGCGCGTTTCTTGGCGTTAATTCCTTATTGCGATATGCATAAGTAACAAGGTGTTATTGTTCAAAACATTAGATCAAAATAAAGCGTAACGTCTAATGCTGCGAGGTATTGCAGTGTTTTCAATGCGAGGACGTTGGCAATCTGCCATCGCCATTGCATTGCTGTCAGTAGCCGCTTTGATGTTACCACCCTTTAGCTATTTGGCGAGTGGTGTTATTGCGCTCTGTACCTTACGTATGGGGCCAAAAGAAGGAGTGAAAATTGTTGTAGCAGCAACGGTGATATTGACATTAATCACTGGTTTGTTGATGGGGCAAATATTTATCTCTGGATTGTTTTTAGTATCGAGTTGGCTGCCAATGTTGGTTGTCAGTTTGGTATTGGGTTATACACGGTCATTAGCAGCAAGTTTATTAGCTGTGGGTGGCTTAGGCATAATGTTGGTATTAAGCATCTATTTGTTTGTGCCAGAACCAGCAGTATGGTGGCAACAGTTCCTTGCACCATTTATGGAAATGTTAAGTCAGCAGCCAGGTTGGCAGTATGATGAGGCAAAAACGCAAGAAATTGTGCTGAGAGTGTCGAGTTTGATGACAGGCGTAGTCGCAGCAGGTTTTAGTCTTAACTTGATGTTGGGTTTGTTGATTGGTCGTGCTTGGCAAGCAAAGTTGTATAATCCTGGCGGTTTCGCAAGTGAGTTTTATCAACTTAAACTGGGCAAATCGGCAGCAATGATATTAGTTGCATTAATGGTGGTGGCAATATCACCATTAAGCGATACATTATTAGTGTTACGAGATTGTTTGCCAGTGGTGTTGGTTATTTTTACTTTGCAAGGTTTGTCGGTAGTTCATGCTATTGTCAAACAACAGCAAAGACAGTCATTTTGGTTAGTCGCAGTGTACGTATTGCTAGTCGTGATGTTGGCACAAATGATGGCGATACTGGCAGTAGTCGGTGTTTTGGAACAATGGTTTAATTTTCGTAAACATTCTGTTGAATGATACGAGTTGATGGTAGGATTAAGAGCAGTATTGTACTGCGAAAGAGGGTAGAACGATGCAAGTGATTTTGCTAGAAAAAATGCAGAAACTTGGTAATTTGGGTGATGAAGTAGCCGTTAAATCTGGCTTTGGACGTAATTTCCTAGTACCAACAGGTAAAGCGTTACCTGCGAATAAGAAAAACAGAGAAGTGTTTGAAGCACGTCGTGCTGATCTTGAAGCCGCCGCTGCTAAATTACAGTCTGAAGCAGAGCAACGCAAAGAGAAATTGGTTGCAGCTGGTGATGTTGATATCATGGCTAATGCAGGTATCGAAGGTAAATTATTCGGTTCAGTTGGTGCGTTGGATATTATTGAAGTATTAAATGCTGCTGGCGCTGATGTTGAACGTAGTGAAGTACGTCTTCCAGATGGCCCATTACGCCATACGGGTGAATTCAATATTGATATTCAATTGCACTTAGATGTGGTGGTTGCTGTAAAAGTAACGATTACTTCAGAAGCGCAAATTCAAGCGTTAGCCGAAGCCGCTGTAGCAGACAAAGCTAAAGCAGCAGCGTTGGAAGAAGCTGAAGCGATTGCAAAAGAACAAGAAGAAGCGTAAAAAGTAAGACCGGTGGAGCTGTTTTTGACAGCTCCATTTTATTCTATTTAATGATAGCCACGAATGTGGTTTTTGTTGTCTTTAAATAATGAGATAGAGGTGTTCGAGGACTGCTGTGGAAGATAATTCCTATAAAGATATGGCCACAGAGGCGTTAAAAGTCCCTCCTCATTCTATTGAAGCTGAGCAATCTGTGCTTGGCGGCCTTATGCTAGATAATACAAGCTGGGAAAAGGTGGCGGACTTAATTGTCGAAAATGATTTTTATCGCCGCGATCACCAGCTTATCTTTAAGGCTATTGCTGAATTAGCCGAAAACTCTCAACCGGTCGATGTTATCACTCTTGCTGAGTACCACGATTCGCGTGGTGAATTAGATCAAGTTGGTGAATTGGCTTATTTAGGTTTATTAGCCCGGGACACCCCGAGTGCAGCCAATATCGTTGCCTATGCCTCTATTGTTCGTGAACGTTCAATATTAAGACAGTTAATTACTGTTGGAACCTCTATTGCAAATGTGGCATTTAATCCAGATGGTCGTGATAGTAACGAAATGCTGGACTTGGTTGAACGACAAGTTTTTGAGATTGCTGAAAAAGGTGCCAAACGGGCAGGTGGTTTTGTCCAAGTTAAAGAAGTTTTGAGCAAGGTCGTTGACCGTATCGATACTTTGTTTGAACAAGATAGCCCAATCACGGGCTTATCAACAGGATTTACCGATTTTGATTTACAAACAGCAGGGCTGCAACCTTCTGATTTAGTCATTATTGCTGGGCGCCCTTCAATGGGTAAAACGACTTTTGCGATGAATCTTGCTGAGAATGCAGCCATTAAAAGTAAACAGCCGGTGGCGGTGTTTAGTATGGAAATGCCTGCGGATTCATTAGCGATGAGAATGTTATCGTCATTAGGTCAAATTGATCAGCATCGTTTGCGTACTGGGAAGCTCAACGATGATGATTGGCCACGGTTAACTTCTGCGATTGCTTTATTAAATGAAGCTCCCTTGTTTATAGATGATACACCTGCATTAACAGTGACTGAGCTGCGTGCTCGAGCTCGTCGATTAAAGCGTGAACATGGCTTAAGCATGATTGTCATTGACTATATTCAATTGATGCAAGGCAGTGGTAAAAATAATGAGAATCGTACGACAGAAGTATCGGAAATTTCTCGTTCACTTAAAGCATTGGCAAAAGAACTGGAAGTACCTGTTATTGCCTTATCACAATTAAATCGCAGTTTAGAACAACGAACGGATAAGCGGCCTGTGATGTCAGATTTACGTGAATCGGGTGCGATTGAACAAGATGCTGATGTCATTGTATTTATCTATCGTGATGAAGTCTATAATGAAGATTCACCTGAAAAAGGTAAGGCTGAAATCATTATCAGTAAGCAACGAAATGGGCCAATAGGCAAAGTCTTTCTTACTTTCCAAGGAAAATATACCCGTTTCGAAAACTTTGCTTATAACAATTACGATGATTATGGTGATGAATAGTTGTGCAGTCATATCCTGTTGCCAATATTGATCTAGTTGCACTTCAATATAATCTCTCTCGGGTTAAACAGTTAGCGCCTAATAGTCAGGTTATGTCCGTTATTAAGGCTAATGCTTATGGTCATGGCCCTGTTCAAGCAGCAACAGCATTATCCGATAGTGATGCCTTTGCGGTAGCGAGATTATCGGAAGGGTTGCAGCTACGCCAAGCCGGTATTCAGCAGCCTATCGTATTATTAGAAGGCGTGAAATCACAGCAAGAGTTGAAACTGGCGGCAGAGAATTCATTATCACTTGTTTTTCATAATCAACTACAAATTGAACTTGTTAGTGAAGCTGATTTAGAAATACCGTTAGCATTTTGCTGGCTGATGGTTGAGACCGGTATGCATCGCCTCGGTATTAAGATTGAAGTGCTTGAGCAATCCTTAATGCGATTAAATGATAGTCCTGCCATATCAGGCCAGCTGGGTTTAATGAGTCACTTTGCTAATGCAGACAGTATTAATGATTCACGTAATCAGCAGCAACTAGATAAACTACAACAATGTGCAGCCGATAAAAATATTCCGTTAAGCATGGCTAATTCAGCTGCGATTTTATCCTTTGCGGACAGTCACTGTGATTGGGTTCGCCCCGGCCTGATGCTTTATGGTGTATCACCTTTTGAGAATCAATCAGCGAGTGATTTAGATTTAAAACCAGTGATGCAGTTAAAGTCGGTATTGATTGCCATTCAAGATCTGGCGGCAGGTGATCAAATTGGTTATGGTGGCGATTGGATCGCCTCAAAACCAACAATGGTTGGTATTGTCAGTATCGGTTATGGTGATGGTTATAGTCGTCAACTTTCGAATAATAGCTCGGTATTAATTAATGATAATATCGTTTCTGTATTAGGAAGGGTATCAATGGATATGATTGCTATCGATATTAGCAATATTTCTGGGGTAGAAATCAATACTGAAGTTATATTATGGGATGGTGATAAGTTATCTGTCGAAAGTGTTGCAAAGCAGGCTAAAACGATTCCATATGAATTGCTGTGTCAGATCAGTGAACGGGTGAAAAGGAATTATCACAGTGGCTAAGATTAAGCGTGTTTATAGCTGTAAAGAATGTGGTGCTCAAACACCGCAATGGGCAGGAAGATGTGGTGAGTGTGGTGCATGGAATAGCTTAGCAGAAGAGATTCAAGCTCCAAGCTCAGCGGCTAATCAAGCAGCAATAACGCGTCATAGCGGTTACGCTGGGCAGCAAAAAAGTGAAGTTCAATCATTAAGCCAAGTGACTTCTGAAAAAGACATTCGTTGGACTACCGGTTTAACTGAACTTGATCGGGTATTAGGTGGTGGATTAGTTACCGGTTCCGTGGTATTGATTGGTGGCGATCCTGGTATCGGCAAATCAACATTGTTATTACAAGCAATGGCAATGATGGCTAAGACTAGCGGTATAAGTCCGTTATATATCAGTGGTGAAGAATCATTACAACAAATACGATTGCGAGCGGAACGGCTGCAATTAGAAAATACGCCGCTTGATTTACTTGCCGAAACACATGCAGAACAAATGATTGCGACTGCTCAAACGCGACAACCGCAAGTGATGGTCATTGATTCAATTCAAACGGTCTTTACCGAATTATTACAGTCGGCACCTGGTACGGTGGCGCAGGTCCGCGAGAGTGCGGCGCAGTTAGTTCGGTTCGCCAAATCCAGTGGTACTACATTGATTTTAGTGGGTCATGTGACTAAACAAGGCTCAATAGCAGGTCCGCGGGTATTAGAGCATATGGTTGATACAGTTTTGTATTTTGAGGGTGATACTTCTACTCGATTTAGAATATTACGAGCGGTTAAAAATCGCTTTGGTGCCATCAATGAATTAGGCGTATTTGCCATGACTGAACTTGGTTTGAAGGAGGTCAGTAATCCATCAGCAATCTTTTTATCACGTGGCTCCGAATCACTTTCAGGTAGTGTGGTGACTGTTATTCGAGAAGGTAGCCGCCCGATGTTAGTAGAAGTTCAGGCGCTAGTTGATGATAGTCCATTGGGTAATCCAAGACGAGTTTCAGTGGGCTTGGACCAAAATCGTTTAGCCATGTTATTGGCGATATTACATCGTCACGGTGGTATTAGCTGTAGTGATCAAGATGTATTTATCAATGTCGTCGGTGGGGTGAAACTCAGTGAAACCGGTGCCGATCTGGCGATATTGGCGGCGGTATTATCCAGCCTTAGAAATAAATCAATTCCGCAAAATTGGATATTGTTTGGTGAAGTGGGCCTAACAGGTGAAATTCGACCCGTGCAAGCGGGTGAGGAACGGATTCAAGATGCCGCTAAACATGGATTTACTCATGTGATTGTGCCGAAAGCAAATGCACCAAGGAAAGCGATTAAAGGGATTAAAATTATTGCTGTTCAGCACTTGTCAGAGGCAATAGCAGCGTTACAGTAAATTTAAGTGATTAGCGCTGATAATTCTCGGTGTAATAATGCTTCATCACCTAAATTCAACTCAACCAATCGTTTTAAATGAGTGATACTATCTAAATCAATGTGTTCGCAGCTAAAAGCAACTGATTGTTGATCAATATGAGCTGCTGAAGCTTCCATTTTAATAACGAGTTGAGCATTTTCCAATACGATATCAATTCGGTATTTATCATCCATTTGGCCTCGCCAACCTTCAGGTTTTTCGAGCAAAATACCTTTTAGTGAAATATCAATTACTTCACAGTTTAGGTGCAATTCACCCTTTTCAGTATTAATATGTGCTTTTGCGTGAAACGGAATGCGACTGAAACGGCGACGTTCAGTGGGATTGTTAGTAGACATGGGCAGCTCCGTGGTAGATTAGTTAAATATTAACACCGATTGGTGAAGAAGGAGTACAACATGTTGTGGGTGAAGGCCTTTCACATTATCTTTGTTATAACATGGTTTTCTGCATTATTTTATTTGCCACGACTGTTTGTCTACCACGCTATGTGTGATGATCGAGCAGGAAGTGAACGGTTTAAGGTAATGGAACGTAAATTATACCGAGGCATTATGACGCCAAGTGCAATATTGACGTTGGTATTTGGTAGTTGGTTATTGAGTTTTTATACAATAGAGCAGCTTAGTGTCATGTATTGGCTGTATATTAAGCTGATATTAGTCGCATTATTAATCGGTTACCATCTGTACTGTGGTCACTTGTTGAAACGATTTAATAATGATGCCAATCAACGTTCGCATGTATTTTATCGTTGGTTTAATGAACTACCAGTATTGATACTGATTGCGGTGATTATATTAGCAATCGTGAAACCCTTTTGAGTTTTAAATAATTGATCTCTCACAAATTGAGAGATCAATATGAAGCGTCTTTATTTAGTCGTTATATTCAAATATTTTCACAACACGCTGTACACCAGCAGAAGTCGTGACGATATTGACTGCATTTTGAGCTTCAGTATGGCTGACAATTCCCATTAGATAGACAATGCCATGTTCGGTAACTACTTTAACGTAGAATGGGTTAATATCATCTCCGGTTGCTAATTTTGTTTTAATTTTTGATGTAATCCAAGTGTCACTACTGCGCGAAGGGAGTGCGCTCGGGGCAGCAATAATCAATTCATTATAGATGCGGCGGACTTTAGGAATAGCCTTTATTTCAGCATTTATTTGCTGTTTCAGTTCTTCAGTTGGTGTTTCGCCGGTGATCAGCACGATACCGTTATAGCTGGTGACATTAATATGGCTTTGGTCATAAATTTCTTTATTGGTAAATAAGCGATAAGATGCCTTAAATTCAATTCCTTGATCATCAATTACTGCACCTGCAGATCGGCGGTCACTCACTATGGCCGTGCCCGTTGCTCCACCGGTAACGATTGCGGTAGCACAGCCTTGTAATAAAATGATGGGAATTAATAATAATAGTACAAATCTGAAGTTTGGCATTGGCATATCTCGCTAATATTGAAGTCACCATTATCACCGGATAGTTCACGCTTGGCTACTACTATTACGTCATTTGAAAAGCATCTTTTATCCAAACAATATCAGCAGTGTTCATTGTTGAGCTTATGGCGACTACATCAAAACGATAGCCAGAGTAATCTGTTGTAAGTTGTTGAAGGTAATATTGTGCAGTATGAATGATGCGTGATTGTTTTCGATGGTCAATACTTTCTAAAGCACTACCAAATCGTGCAGATTTTCGAAAGCGTACTTCAACAAAGACCAAAATCTTATTATCAAGCATAATTAAGTCAATCTCACCGCGACGGCTACGGTAGTTTTGTTCAACTACGATTAGGCCTGCATTTTCTAAATGTGTTTGCGCTAACGATTCTGCTTGATCACCAATGTCTTTTGAGGACATTACTGGCTAGTATTTTTTAACGGCTTAATTTTGCCATCACTAAATATTGCCCATGGCATTTCTCTATTGATATGACCAATTTCATTGATAGATAACATGCCTGTTGCACCTTGAAAGCTTCGATTTTCGGAGCGGCTTAAACCATTTAATTGTGAAATTAGTCGATATGCATCTGCTCCTAAAGCATAAAGACGGATATAACGATTAAAGTGGTCAGATGGGTTATTTTGCAATGCGATATAAGCGGGATCATTTGAGGCAAGATCATGAAATACCCAAGGAATATCATTAATAATAAGGCCATTAATATCGATATCTTGTTGGCTATCTTCATAGCCGGAATAAGCATGTGATGTGGCAATAACGGGTAGTGAACCCGAGCGATGAAATTTTAATTGTGGCAATAATTGTCGGGCTTTTAGCGGGCGAGCAACGAGGAAGAGGAAATCAAGATCTTGTCGACGACGAGGTTCAAATTCAGCTGAGACGCCCAATGTTTGTTTCAGTGATTGATAGCGTTGTTTACTGGCAGCAAGCCCTAATAATGGGGTGATAATAGATGAAAAGTCATTATCAGAAGAATTGTAATGTCCACTATTGAGCAAAATGCCACCATTCCTTATCCATTGGTCAGTAAAGGCTGATGAGATCCTATTACCCCAATTTCCGGTGGGTGAAATAAGTGCTGCACGTTGATAACCTTGTCCTGTTGCATAGTTTGCTACGGATATCGCATCATCTTCAGGAGCCAGACCAAATTGGAATAAATTATCTTTTTGCAGTTGGTTACTCAGACGGTTTAATGCTAATACCGGAACAGGTAAAGGTTCTGATTCGGCTAAAATTCGAATGGATTCTTTATCTAAAGGTCCAATGACAAGATTGGCATTGAGAGCAACGGCTTTTTGGTATTGCTGCCAGACATTGCTTGTTCCAGAATCTCTATCGGTAGAAACATTAATAAAGTGTAGGCGGGTATTTGATTTAGCAGCATAATGGGCGGCAACAATACCTTGTTTAATAGCGCTGGCGGCGGTGGCATAATTGCCAGTTGTAGGCAATAAAATGGCAATATCATTGAGTTGCTGCGGTAATTGAGTGCCTGTTGATACACTTTTTTTATACAGCTCAGGATTTGCAGGATGATTTGGATAATTTCTATGCCAATCTTCCATGGCAACAATCATCGCATCGGGATTGTTTTGATATGACTTGATAGCATAAGCTAATGCAAACCAGCCACTATCCACGGCAGGTGGGGTACCAGGATTGAATAAATCTAATGATGGCGGCGTTAACGTCATTAATGCCAGCCAAAGTGCTTGTTGATTCTGTTCGCGCTCAAAATCAGCTAATAGCGTTGCTAGTTGAATATGACTGTTTGCTTTTTCTAACCAGTTTTCTGTTAGTTCATAAGCACCAATTTCAAGCTTGAGAATACTCTGTTGTTGCTGGAGTGTTGCATTATTGATGTCATAGGGATCAAGCGCGGCTAATGCGCGTTCAGCCTCAGATTGGCTTAAGGCAAGATCAGCCTCTAATATGGCTGCATCAAATTGCTTAGCGACACTTAATAGTGAGCGGTCAACATTAGCTAAACTGCTATTGGCTTGTTCAAATTGATTAATTTGCCAAAATGCGGATGCGGCACGAAAATAAAATAATGCTTGTTGCTGGTCTGTTGATGTGGCTGCTAGATCAAGATATTGTTGGGCCGCAGCCAAATAATCGCCCGCTTTTTCTGCTTCTTCAGCTAATGCGACAGCTGAGCTATCAGCTTGCACTGGAATTATTGTTGCAGTCGGTTGACAGGCGCTTAGGGTAAAAATAACAACAAAGAGTAATAATAAATTAATTCGCGAGTTCATAATTTGTATCAACGATTGATAATGTAAGGAAACATCTTACCTGTTAGCGTATATTACGACCAGAACTGAATAAACTAATAAGGTTACCCTTGTGTCAGAGAGTGAAACAGCAGCGCTATATATTGTAGCGACACCTATTGGCAATTTGTCAGACATATCACAACGCGCTATTGATATTTTACAGCAGGTGGATGTGATTGCCGCTGAAGATACCCGTCATAGTGGCCATCTATTACAACATTATTCAATTGGAACTCCCACAGTTTCTTTGCATGAACATAATGAGCAGCAACGCAGTGAAGCATTGTTAGTTCGACTACAACAAGGCGAATCAGTTGCATTAATCAGTGATGCTGGCACCCCCTTGATCAGCGATCCCGGTTATCGTTTAGTATCATTGATCAGAGAGCACGATATTCCAGTGATACCTGTACCCGGTAGTTGTGCTTTGATTGCCGCCTTATCGGCATCAGGCTTACCGTCTGATAGTTTTGCCTTTGAAGGTTTTTTACCTTCAAAACAAGGTGCGCGTCAACAAACATTGCAAAATCTTATTGCAGAACCCCGTACCTTAATATTTTATGAGAGTCCGCGACGACTGCAAGCTACATTACAAGATATGGTGACTGTGTTTGGAGAGCAGCGGCTTGCTTGTTTGGCACGGGAATTAACCAAACTGCATGAAACCATTATGACTAAACCATTAACTGAATTGTTGGATTGGGTTGCTAATGACAGCAATCAACAACGTGGTGAGTGTGTGGTCTTAATAGAGGGTGCAGCACAGCAACAAGACTCTGATGAAGTGGAAATAAATCGCATGCTGGTCGTATTATTAAAAGAGTTACCAACAAAACGTGCAGCCGCTGTAGCGGCATCACTATTATCAGTCAGTAAAAACAAAGCTTACGATATGGCATTGAAACTTCAACAAAAGTGATAGATAGCCAAGTAAAATGCCTTTGCAGCTTTTATAGTTCTTGAGCCTGTCGAATCATGAATTAACAGAGCTAGCATCCTTCGATAGACTCAGGGCGAACTGATTTTATTTTCAAATTGAATGATAACGGGTTTATACAGTAAAATAGCAATGGAGATGGCCAGACAATCGCGCTGTTAGCTAGACTAATTGTGAGGAAAGTCCGGGCTCCAATGGGCAGGGTGCCAGATAACATCTGGAAAGCGTGAGCTTATGGCAAGTGCCACAGAAAATATACCGCCTAATTTATTAGGTAAGGGTGAAATGGTGCGGTAAGAGCGCACCGCGCAATTGGCAACAATTGTGGCAGGGTAAACCCCACCTGGAGCAAGACCAAATAGAAGAGCAGTTTATTTCGATAAACAGATACGGCCCGTATCGTTCTTGGGTAGGTTGCTTGAGGCAAGCGGCGACGTTTGTCCCAGATGAATGATTGTTCTCGACAGAACCCGGCTTATGGCCATCTCACTTTTACTCATTAGTCTTGGGATATCAGCATGTTAGTTTTCTTATTATTGGGAGATCTAACTTGGTGGTACACAAACTGGTACAAAATCACTTTCCCGCTAATTTTGTTTATTTAATGCGTTTTTAATGAAATAAGGTCAATTGATTTCTTCAGATAAAATCACATTGGCATATCTAGAATTTACTTTAAGTTCCCACGCCACTTTTTTGATAAAAAAGTAGTCCTTACTGATCGATAGAACAGTTAATCCCCCACTTTAATAAAAATACGCTAAGTCATTGACCACAAAAGAGGATTTTGTTGTTTTTGATGCTTGACACACCCTGATCACACTTCTATAGTGTCGAAAAGTGGGTAAAAGTGGATCAAAGTGGATCGTGAAATTAGAGGGTGACAAGTGTTTCGAGGTGTAGCAACTTTCAATCTAGATGCAAAAGGACGGATGGCAATACCTGCTAAGTTCCGTAAGCGTCTGGACGTCTGTTGTGAAGGTCGATTAGTTGTCACAATCGATCATTCTGATCATTGTTTGCAATTATATCCTTTACCTGAATGGGAAAGGGTGGAAAAAAAACTATCTGAACTACCCAGTTTGAATCCTCAAGTACGTCGATTAAAACGTATGTTGCTTGGTTATGCAACAGAATGCGAAATGGATAATAACGGTCGAATTCTATTGCCTGCAAAATTACGTGAATTTGCAGATCTGCAAAAAAGTACAGTAATGATTGGTCAAGGTAACAAGTTTGAATTATGGGATGAGCAGACTTGGAATGCTTTGATGGAAGAATGTTTGGATGAAGATTTTGACGGTATTTTACCGATTGAATTAGAAAACCTGTCTATTTAGGGTCTGACTATGACAAATAGCCATTCGGAACATTTACCAGTCTTGTTAAATGAGGCAGTCGCTGCCTTGGCGGTAAAAGAAGATGGCATTTATGTTGATGGTACGTTTGGCCGTGGTGGTCACGCTCGGGTGGTGTTATCTCAATTATCTAACAATGGTCGCTTACTTGGATTGGATAAAGATCCTGAAGCGATAGCGGAAGGTCAGCAATTATCCCAACAAGATCCCCGGTTTAGTATTGAACAATGTTCTTTTGCAAATTTGGCTGAGCCTATTAATAGCCGGCTATGGCAGGGAAAAGTAGATGGCATATTGTTGGATATTGGTGTGTCATCACCGCAACTGGATGTAGCAGAACGTGGCTTTAGCTTTCAAAGAGAAGGGCCATTGGATATGCGAATGGATCCTGATTCTGGTATGAGTGCTGCACAATGGTTGGCCACAGCTGACATGAATGATATTGCGGTTGTATTAAAAAACTTAGGTGAAGAGCGATTTGGTAAACGCATTGCTCGGGCAATAGTTGAAACACGTGATCAGTCTCCATTGACGACAACTACGCAGCTAGCAGAACTTATTGAGAAAGCGAGCCCTTTTCGTGAGAAACACAAACATCCCGCTACTCGATCGTTTCAAGCGATTCGTATCTATATTAATAATGAGTTAGAAGATTTAAAAGTTGCGCTTGATCAAGCTTTGAATGTATTGGCTGTTGGTGGTCGATTAGCTGTTATTAGTTTTCATTCTTTGGAAGATCGCATTGTGAAACGATTTTTCCGGGAACAAGCAAAAGGTGATAATTTCCCTGCTAATTTCCCTATCAGAGCTGACCAACTTAACCCTCGGATACGATTGATTGGCAAAGCGATTAAGGCCAGTGAGGCTGAATTGATGATGAATCCACGTGCCCGTAGTGCGGTGTTACGAGTGGTGGAGAAATTAGCATGAAATTATTTGAAGGTTTACGCGATAAATTCCCTATATTAATCATGATATTTGTAGTGATTTCAACAGCAATTGCAGTTATTTACACTAAACATAGTGGCCGAGTAGAGTTTGTGGCTTTGCAAAAATTAGAGCAGCAGCGCGATAGATTGAATGAAGAATGGGGGCGTTTGTTGTTGGAGCAAAGTACGTGGGCTGGGCAAGGTCGCGTTGAACGACAAGCATATGTTCGTCTCAATATGATTGTACCAACATCGAATATGATCGTGGTGATTACGCCATGAGCCGGCAGGGTAAATCAGTGAACCATATCGGTGTATGGCGTTTAAATTTGGTACGTTTGGTCTTTATCAGTTTAATGCTAGGTTTAGGATGGCGTTTGGCTGATATACAGATATTAAACCCTGATTTTTTACGCGACCAAGGTGATGCGCGACATATCCGTCAGGTTCCTGTTGCAGCCCATAGAGGGATGATTTTAGATCGCCACGGAGAGCCTTTGGCAATTAGTACGCCAGTACATTCTGTTTGGTTAAATCCTCAGGAAATGAACGCAACGCCTACACAAATAGCAAACCTTGCTAAGGCGCTTAAACTTAGCGTGAATACTATTCAGAAAAAGGTTAAACAAAATCAAAATCGTGAGTTTATTTATCTTAAACGGCGAGTTGCTCCTGAGTTAGCGAATAAAGTAAAACAGCTGAATATTTCTGGTGTGGACTTGCAGCGTGAATACAAACGTTATTACCCAACAGGTGAAGTGACTTCACATCTTATTGGCTTTACCAATATTGATGATAATGGTCAAGAAGGTTTGGAATTAACGCATGATGCGGTGTTAACCGGTGTGCCTGGCTTAAAACGTATGATGCGTGATAGCCGTGGCAACTTTGTTGGAGGCGGTGAACAGCTAAAACCGACTAAAAATGGCAAAAACATTAGTTTAAGTATTGATCTTAGATTGCAATATCTGACTTATCAGGCATTAAAGTCAACGGTTAACAAATACAAGGCTCGTTCTGGTTCAGCCGTTATTCTTGATATTGAAACCGGTGAAGTATTGGCAATGGTGAATCAACCATCGTTTAATCCTAATAACCGTCGCGGCTTAAGATCCAGTGATTTTAGAAATAGAGCTGTTACGGATTTATTTGAACCAGGATCGACTGTTAAACCTTTTACAGTTGCGAGTGGACTGAAATCAGGAAAGTTCACTCCTTCAACTATTATTGATACTCGGCCTGGAATATTGAAAGTAAGTGGTCACACAATTAAAGATTTTCGTGATTATGGGCAGATTGATGTTTCAACACTAATACAAAAATCAAGTAATGTTGCTGCCAGTAAAATGGCATTGGCACTAGAACCTGATCAATTATGGCAAGGGTTTTCAGCATTTGGTATTGCAGCACCAACGGGTGCTTATTTCCCCGGGGAAGCAATGGGGCATTTACCTGATCCTCAAACATGGCGAAAACTGGATCGGGCCACGTTGTCATATGGTTACGGGGTTGCATCATCGGCTCTGCAATTAGCCCGAGGCTATATGGTGTTAGCAAATGGCGGCATTTTGCAACCTATCAGTTTTCTAAAAACAGAAAAAGTGCCAGCGGGGCGGAGAGTCTTTTCCCGTGAGGTAATGCAGCAAGTTTTAACGATGATGGAACGAGTTGTTCAAGTGGGCGGTACTGCTCAAAAAGCAGCAGTAGAAAATTATACTGTGGCAGGAAAAACAGGCACCGTTAAAAAAGCAAATAGTGGTGGTTATGCAGATGGACATTATTTGTCTCTATTTGCAGGTGTTATTCCGGCAAGTAAACCTCGTCTAGCAATGGTTGTGATGGTTGATGATCCTCAAGGCAAAGAGTATTACGGTGGCTTAGTCGCTGCTCCGGTATTTTCGGAAGCAATGACTGGTGCAATGCGACTATTGAATATTGCTCCGGATGATTTAGCCGTGACGCAGTTGCAGGTAGCCCGAAAATGATGGCAACTAATAATACAAGATCTATTACTACTTTGTTGGTGGGCATGTTGTTCGATCCTTCGGTGATTGATGATGTGATGGTCACCGGTATCAGTTTAGATAGTCGGAATATACAAGCAGATTGGCTGTTTTTATCACTGGCTACGGATGATTCTTTAAGGTTGAAGAATTTACAACAAGCGTTATCTCAAGGTGCCGTTGTAGTTTTATTTGAAAATGACCAGGCCTTAACTGAAGATGAAGTAATAATGATGGATAAAGCCGAAGTGCCTGCTTATAAAATCAATAATTTATCCGATAAAGCAGGGGAGATTGCTGCTCGGTTCTATGGTCATCCATCTCTAGCATTAACCGTTATTGCCGTTACCGGTACCAATGGTAAAACATCCGTTAGCCAGTTTATCGCGCAGGCATTAGAATCATTAGGACAATCTTGTGGTGTGATAGGCACCTTAGGTGTTGGTCAGGTTAATAATTTGCAGTCAACCGGTATGACTACTCCTGATCCAGTGTCATTACAGGCAGTGTTAGCTGATTTTTGTTCGCAGTCTATTAAATACGTCGTGATTGAGGCTTCATCACATGCATTGGAGCAAGGGAGATTAAATAGTGTCGTGATTGATGTGGCAGTATTGACCAATTTGAGTCGTGATCATCTTGATTACCATCAAGATATGGCGGAATATGCCACTGCAAAGAGACAGTTATTTGATTTTGATAGCATAAAAACAGCCGTTGTAAACAGTGCAGATGAATTTGGACAAGTACTGACAGTAGACTTACTTAAACGTTCTGATATTTCAATATTGACGTATAGCAGCTGTATAGGAGAAGTGACTACTTTTTCTGCATCAAATATTAAAAGCCTCGTTGATGGCTTAAATTTTACGCTTAGTAGTGACGGCAAGCTTGCTAATATTCAAAGCTCACTGATTGGCCGTTTTAATGTTGATAATATTTTGGCAGCATCAGCCTGTTTATCAGCAGTTGGAATTTCATTTGATAATATAATAAAGGCAGTACAACAATGCCAAGCTATAGATGGCCGCATGCAAGCATATGGTACCGGCCAACAAGCTCATATTGTGATTGATTTTGCTCATACTCCAGAAGCGTTAACACAAGTTTTACAATCATTACGTTCTCATACACCTCGAAATGGATACTTATGGTGCGTATTTGGATGTGGTGGTGATCGTGATAGTGGCAAACGTCCTCAAATGGGGCGTAATGCAGAATTGTATGCCGATAAAATAGTGTTAACGGATGATAATCCACGTAGTGAGCAAAGTTCTACAATTATTAGCGATATTTTATCTGGATTTGAAAAGCCAGAAAAAGTGCATGTTCAAGCTGATCGAAGGTTAGCGATTACTCATGCTATTACAACTGCTACAGCTAAGGATATTATTCTTGTGGCAGGAAAGGGTCACGAACAATATCAAGAAATAGCAGGGATAAAATATTCATTTAATGATGCCCAAGTAGTTAATGAGGTATTGCAAGCTGCAAATGATGAATCACATTCTGTGATAGGTGCAAAACAATGAGTATGCACCTACTTCTATCGCAAATTGCTGAGGTATTAGGCTGCGAGGCACCGCGTGAAGATACTCAAATATCAGGTGTGGTAATTGATAGTCGAAAAGTAGAAGCTGGTTCCTTATTTGTAGCGTTAACAGGTGAGCATGTTGATGGCCATGATTATGTGTCAATTGCGCGTCAGGCAGGTGCCAGCGCTGCAATAGTATCCACACTGCAAGATGATGTGTTGCCACAATTAGTTGTTGATGATGTCGTAAAAGCATTTGGTGAACTTGCGGGCTATTGGCGGCAACAATGCCGGGCCAAAATTGTTGCGATTACGGGTAGTAATGGTAAAACAATGGTGAAAGAGATGGTGGCCTCAATTTTAGAGCGGCAGGGGTCAGTGGTGGCAACGCTAGGTAATTTAAACAATGACTTAGGCGTTCCTTTGACCTTGTCTCGTTTGAGCCGTGATACCGATTATGCCGTGATAGAAATGGGCGCTAATCATCCGGGAGAGATTGCTGCTTTAGTCGATATAGTAAGACCAGATGTTGCCGTGATTAATAATGTGGCTGATGCTCATCTAGAAGGATTTGGTGGTATTGAGGGTGTAGCCAAAGCAAAATCGGAAATTTTTTCAGGTCTAAGTGAAAGTGGTATAGGCATTATTAATGCAGACATGGATTTTATTGATGATTGGAAGCAAGTGCTTACTGGCAGATTACATACTACATTTGCTCTTGATAATACTGCTGATCTTACTGCAAAGGATATTCAACTTGGATCCACAGCCAGTCACTTTATGGTGGATTTAGATGATGTTTTACATTACATCGATTTACCCTTGCCGGGTTTACATAATATTGCTAATTCGTTGGCAGCAATAGCGGCGACAACAGCATTAAATATATCCATATCCAATATTGTCAAAGGCTTATCAGATGTTAAGGGCGCCCCTCACCGTCTTCAATTGAGAGCAGGCATACACCAATCACAACTTATTGATGACAGTTATAACGCTAATCCTGGCTCGTATAAACAAGCACTGATTACGTTGTCGGCCTTTTCCGGTGAACACTGGTTAGTATTGGGTGACTTTGCTGAGTTGGGTGATGAAAGTGAGCAATTACATTTTAAATTAGGCTTGGATGCAAGAGCTTTGAATGTGAACCGATTATTAACGATTGGTAATCAAAGCCAGCGAGCAAGTGATGCTTTTGGTGATAATGCGGAACATTTTTCAGATGTGGTCATGCTACAAAATTATTTAGAAACGGAACTTACACAAGGTGTGACTTGCTTGATTAAAGGCTCACGTTTTATGAAATTAGATCAGTTGGCTGATGCGCTGGCAGTAGGGGAAAGCTAATGCTATTAACTCTGAGCGAATATTTGAGTCAGTTTTATAGTGGATTCAATGTATTTCAATATTTAACATTACGCGCAATTTTAGGTGTCATTACTGCATTAGGTATTGCCTTAGTGGTTGGTCCAACCATGATCCGTCATCTTAGTTTTAAACAGATTGGTCAAGTGGTCCGTGATGATGGGCCTGAATCTCATTTAACCAAGGCTGGAACGCCGACAATGGGCGGCGCATTGATTTTAGTCGCTATTGCCATTAGCACATTGTTATGGGCAGATTTAGCCAATCGTTATGTATGGGTTGCATTGGTGGTGACGTTGTTATTTGGAGCGATTGGTTTTGTTGATGATTACATTAAATTGGTGCGACAAGATCCAAAAGGTTTATTAAGCCGCTATAAGTATTTTTGGCAGTCGGTTGTGGGTGCTGGTGCAGCTATCATTCTATATTCCACGGCAATGCTACCTGCAGAAACACAGTTAATAGTGCCCTTTTTTAAGGATGTCATTATCCCCTTGGGTGCCGGCTATATGTTGCTAACGTATCTGGTTATTGTGGGTAGTAGCAATGCGGTTAATTTAACCGATGGCTTAGATGGTTTAGCGATCATGCCAACGGTAATGGTGGCCGCAGCATTGGGCTTGTTCAGTTATTTAACAGGCCATTTTGAATTTGCCCGTTATTTATCTATTCCCTACATACCGGGAGTAGGGGAATTAACCGTATTTTGTGCTGCGATGGTAGGGGCTGGTTTGGGCTTTCTTTGGTTTAATACGTATCCTGCTCAAGTTTTTATGGGTGATATTGGGGCATTAGCTTTAGGTGCAGCATTAGGCACAGTTGCAGTTTTGGTTAGGCAAGAATTAGTACTGCTTATTATGGGGGGCATTTTTGTTATTGAAACCTTATCGGTTGTACTACAAGTAGGTTCATACAAACTCCGTGGAAAACGTGTTTTTTTAATGGCGCCCATTCATCATCATTATGAGTTAAAAGGTTGGCCTGAACCGCGAATTATTGTGCGTTTTTGGATTATTACCGTGTTTCTAGTGTTAATTGGTTTAGCGAGTTTGAAAATTCGATGATCACTATGGCAAATAAAACTGAGCAAACAAATTCGTTCTTGATCATTGGTTTAGGGCAAACGGGATTGTCATGTGCTCGGTTTTTAGTGCAGCAAGGTTATGCCGTTGCCATGATGGACACTCGCGAACAACCACCTTCACTGACCATAGTGCAACAAGAGTTGCCAGAAGTATTAGTGAGCACAGGTGGGTTGATTAGTGAATGGATGTTAAAGAGCGATACGATTGTATTGAGCCCGGGAGTGGATCCTCGATTAGCAGAAATTAAAGTAGCACGAGATGCTGGTATTGAAATTATTGGTGATATTGAATTATTTGCACGTCACGCCAATGCACCTGTAGTTGCAATCACTGGTTCGAATGGAAAAAGCACAGTGACTACGATGATTGCAGAGATGTCAGTGACAGCAGGTAAGCAAGTTCAAGTAGGCGGAAATTTGGGTACCCCTGCATTAGATTTAATTACTGAACCTGCACCCGATTTTTATATTATTGAATTATCCAGTTTTCAGCTGGAAACAGTGGAGTCATTGAATGCCGCTGTTTCAGTGGTTTTAAATGTAAGCCCTGATCATCTAGACCGTTACGATACTGAGCAACAATATCAAAATGTTAAAGCCAAGATTTACAGTGGTTCTGGTGTCATGGTGATTAATCGTGATGATCCCTTGGTCAATAGCTGGTCGATGGAATCACGAGATCAAATTGGCTTTAGTTTGCATAAGCCTCAACATAATGATTTTGGATTAATTAGACAAGATGGAAAAATATGGTTGGCTCAAGGAGAGCAAGTTTTATTAGCTGTAAATGATTTACAAATTGCTGGACAGCATAATGTATCAAATGCATTAGCAGCGCTAGCGATAGGCTCGGCAATGGCATTAACTATGCCGGCTATGTTAACAGCAATACAAAGTTATAGAGGCCTACCTCATCGTTGTTATTTGGTCGCTGATCATCAAGGTGTACGCTGGTTAGATGATTCTAAAGCAACCAATGTTGGTGCATGTCTAGCCGCCATTGAAGGATTGGCGGGTAGTGGCAATATTATTCTTATTGCTGGTGGTGTCGCGAAAGATCAGGATTTCTCACCATTAATAGAGGCATTAAAAATACATGTTAAAGCCGTTATCTTGTTTGGGCAGGATGCACGGTTGATTGCTGAAGTTGTACCAGAAAATGTGCACAAAATCGATGTTAATAGCCTAACTGATGCGGTTACTACGGCACAACAATTAGCCAGTTATGGCGACAATGTATTGCTCTCACCCGCGTGTGCTAGTTTTGATATGTTCACAAGTTATGTTGAACGTGGTGAATGTTTTGGCCAAGCGGTGAAGGAGTTGCTTGCATGAAGGCAGCCAGTTATCACTTTGACCGCGGATTAACCTTTACTGCCTTTGCATTATTGGGTATTGGTTTGGTGATGGTGGGATCGTCATCTATATCTATTGCAGCGAGTAAATTAGATCAACCCTTGTTCTATTTTAACCGCCAATTAATTTTTGCAATTATAGGATTATGTTTAGCGTGGGCGGTGGTCAATATACGTCTTTCTATTTGGCGTGAAATGGCGCCAATATTATTATTAATAGGCGTGGCATTACTCATTTTAGTATTAGTTCCAGGAATTGGACGAGAAGTAAATGGCAGTCGTCGCTGGTTACCATTGGGACCAGTGAATATCCAAGTGGCTGAAATTATTAAGTTGTTTTCAATTATCTATGTTGCCGATTATTTACAGCGTCATCATGGCCAACTTCAAGGTTCATTTTTTAAAGTATTTGGTCCGTTGGTATTACTTGCTGTTGCTGCGGTGTTGTTACTTATGCAGCCTGATATGGGATCGGTGGTGGTGATTCTTTCAACTGTGCTGGCAATGATGTTTTTAGGTGGCGCTCGGCTAGATGTATTTATCGCGCTGATGATTAGTTTAGGCGGTGTATTTACAGCCTTAGTCTGGTTTGCACCTTATCGAATGCAACGACTACAAAGCTTTATGGACCCATGGGCTGATCCTTTTGGTAGCGGTTTTCAATTAACACAAGCTTTAATTGCTTTTGGTCGTGGTGATTGGCTGGGTGTTGGTTTGGGTAGCAGTATGCAAAAGTTGTTTTATTTGCCCGAAGCGCATACTGATTTTCTATATTCAATATTGGCAGAAGAGCTTGGCCTTATTGGTGCGATGAGTGTATTGGTATTGTTCCTAGTATTTATCTGGCGTGCTTTATCGATAGGGCGTGCAGCAGAATTATCAGGACAAGTTTTTGGATCACAAATAGCCTATGGCATTGGTATTTGGTTAGGCCTACAAGCCTGCGTCAATATGGGGGTTAATATGGGCGCGTTACCAACGAAAGGTTTGACGCTACCATTAATGAGTTATGGCGGTAGTAGTTTGGTCTTAGCGTGTATCGCTATTGCCTTATTGATTCGCGTTGATTTAGAAACGCGTTTGCCAGAGAAATCGACTGCGAGGATAAAGCGATGATGTCGCGAATTCTCATTATGGCGGGTGGTACCGGTGGCCATGTGTTTCCAGCATTAGCCGTTGCGGAGGTAGCAAAGCAACGTGGTGTTGAGGTATTTTGGATGGGCACCGAGAAAGGTATTGAGGCACGATTGGTACCGGAAGCAGGATACCCATTAACTCATATTAGTGTGCAAGGTTTACGTGGCAATGGTTTGGTTGGCTGGTTGTTGGCACCATTCCGGTTAATTAAAGCGATATGGGAAGCGATGACCGCTATTCGCTCGATTAAACCAGATGTGGTATTAGGTCTTGGTGGATTCGCATCAGGTCCAGGTGGTGTTGCCGCTTGGTTATTAAGAAAACCAGTTGTCATTCACGAACAAAATGCTATTCCAGGTCTTACTAATAGGTTATTAGCGCATATTGCTAAACGAGTATTGCAAGGTTTTCCTAACAGCTTTGAAAGTACTGTTAATGCACAATGGGTCGGTAACCCAGTACGTGACAGCATTGCAGCGTTAGCAGCACCTGAGCAACGGTTCGCTGAACGAAATGAAGGGCTTAATTTATTAATATTAGGTGGCAGTTTAGGTGCTCGAGCATTAAATACAGTTTTACCACAAGCACTGGCCACAATTAAAGAGCAACAGCGACCACAGATAAAACATCAATGTGGCCAGCAGCATATTAATCAATGCCAAAATGCATATGATATTGCCGGTGTTGAAGCGGATGTTATGCCATTTATTGGTGATATGGCAGTAGCCTATCATTGGGCAGACTTAGTAGTATGTCGTGCAGGGGCATTAACTATTGCTGAATTAGCAGCTGCAGGGTTAGGGTCAATTTTAGTACCTTATCCTTATGCAGTTGATGATCATCAAGCTCATAACGCCTCATCGTTAGTGACTGCCGGTGCTGCGCGGTTAATTAATGAATGTGAATTAACGGCAGAATTATTAGCTCAGCAACTGAATGAATTATTGAGTGAACGTGGGCAATTACTCACAATGGCTGTAGCGGCACGCAGTCAATCAAAAATTGAGGCAGCTAATACCATCGCTGATATATGTGCGGAGGTGTGTCATGGATAAGTTGATTTCTGTGATGCAAAGTCGTATCAAACATATTCATTTCATTGGTATTGGTGGTGTGGGCATGGGTGGTATTGCAGAAGTGCTGCTCAATTTAGGTTATCAAGTGTCGGGTTCTGATCTTCGTGAAAATGCCTTAATTCAACATCTGCGTGAATTAGGTGCAACAGTGATGATTGGCCATGATGCTAATTATCTAGCAGATACAGATGTTGTTGTCGTAACTACGGCTATTAATGAAGATAATCCGGAATTACTAGCTGCTCGGGAGCGACGTATTCCGATTGTACCCCGTGCTGAAATGTTAGCTGAACTGATGCGTTTTAGTTATGGCATTGCTGTTGCGGGTACTCATGGTAAAACGACAACGACGAGTTTAGTCGCTGCATTATTAAGTGAAGGTGAACTTGATCCGACATTTGTGATTGGAGGACGCTTAAATAGTGCCGGCAGTAATGCACGTTTAGGCAGTGGTCGCTATTTGGTTGCTGAAGCTGATGAGAGCGATGCTTCTTTCTTATATCTGCAACCAGTGATTGCCGTTGTAACTAATATTGATGAAGATCATATGGCCACCTATGAAGGTGATTTTAGTAAGTTAAAAGCGACCTTTGTGGAATTTTTACATCATCTGCCATTTTATGGTCTGGCGGTGATGTGTATTGATGATCCTGTGATACGGGAATTATTGCCTGAGATCACCAGACCTGTTTTAACTTATGGCACAGCTGAAGATGCTGATTTTCAAATCGTTGATCTTCAACAATCTGGTGGCGTGAGTCATTTTAAAGTAGTCGATAAAAAGGCTAGTCAAGACTTTACTATTATCTTGAATATGCCGGGTGAACATAATGCGTTGAATGCTACTGCGGCCTTAGTGATTGCCCGAAACTTGGGCGTGACTATCGAAGCATGCCAAATTGCGCTGAACAAGTTTGCAGGTATTGGTCGTCGATTCAATATCATGGGTGAATTATCTGTGAACAGCAATAAAGTGCTACTCATTGATGATTATGGTCATCATCCAACAGAACTGGCTGCCACGATTACAGCGACACGTGCTGGATGGGCTAATCGCCGTTTAGTTGTCGTTTTCCAACCTCATCGTTATAGCCGAACACGTGATTTGTTTGATGATTTTGCTCAGGTGCTATCAACAGTTGATGTCCTAGTGATGCTTGAAGTTTATCCAGCAGGTGAAACATTGATTGCTGGTGCGGATTCAAAAAGTTTATGTCGTGCTATTCGCTTACGTGGACAGGTGCAACCAGTCTTTGCTGAGAGCAATGATGCACTTTTTGACATATTGCCAGGACTACTTGCAGATGAAGATGTCCTACTAGTGATGGGTGCAGGTGATATCGGCACCACAGTACGTGAATTAGAAACAAGATTGGGCGGGCAAGCTTGATGGTTGCCTTATCTCAACAATTACAAGGCGAAGTACGTCTTAATGAACCATTGTCCAAATATACTTCATGGCGTGTAGGCGGTAATGCTCAACGTTTTTACCGGCCTGCGAGCGTGCAAGATTTAGCAATATTTTTAGCTCAATTACCAGTTTCAGAACCTCTTTTATGGTTAGGGTTAGGGAGTAATTTGTTAGTACGGGATGGTGGTTTTGTAGGCACTGTTATTGCTACTGCGGGTACATTGCAAAATTTTGAAATAACAGATCAGTCAATTTATTCAGAAGTAGGTGTTTATTGCGGCAAGCTGGCTAAACAAGCTGCGCGGTCAGGCTTGTCAGGCGCCGCATTTTTAGCCGGTATTCCTGGTACCTTGGGCGGCGCTCTTGCAATGAATGCCGGTGCACATCACGCTGAAACATGGGATCTGATATCGGACGTTATCACAGTAGATCGACAAGGCACATTGCGCCAACGTAAACCGGAAGAATTTAAAGTGTCTTACCGTCATGTGGAAATACCGACTGATGAGTGGTTCGTGTCAGCAACATTAGCACTTGCTGAAGGTGATAAAGCCTTAGAGCAAGCGCAGATTAAAACATTACTTAAAAAACGTAATGTGAGTCAACCGACTAATCAGCCATGTGCAGGATCAGTCTTTCGTAATCCTGAAAATGATTTTGCTGGTCGTTTAATTGAAAGCAATGGCTTGAAAGGTCTGAATGTAGGGGGGGCTCGAGTATCTGAAAAACATGCCAATTTTATTGTCAATGATGGCACGGCAACAGCGGCAGATATTGAGTCATTAATATTGTTGGTTCAACAAAAAATTGAGTTGGCAGAAGGTGTGAAATTGCAGCCAGAAGTTCATGTGATTGGAGAGAGAGCATGATGCGCTCAATCATATCAGCCGCTGAATTTGGCAAAGTCGCTGTATTAATGGGTGGTCGTTCAGCTGAACGTGAGATTTCATTGACTAGTGGGCAAGCAGTATTGGATGCACTGACGAGACAAAATATTGATGCTTATAAAGTAGATGTTGGTTTAGACATCAGTGAGCAGTTAGTATCCGGCAAGTTTGATCGAGCCTTTATCGTTTTACATGGTCGTGGAGGAGAAGATGGTGAGATTCAAGGTGTTTTAGAATCTTTATCCATACCGTATACCGGCAGTGACATCACCGGTGCCGTGTTATCAATGAATAAAACTTTGAGTAAAAATTTGTGGTTACAGCAGGGGTTAGCAACAGCAGGTTTTGAACAAGTAACGGCAGATAGTGATGCCGAGGCACTCATAGCAAGATTGGGTTTGCCATTGATTATTAAACCGGTCAATGAAGGTTCTAGCATTGGCATGACTAAAGTGAGTTCGGCCAATGAGTTAACAACAGCGATTAGAGTAGCAACAGAATTTGATGCTGAAGTAATAGCAGAATGCTGGATTGAAGGTGAAGAATATACCGTTGGGATCTTGGGCCAATTAGCCTTACCTGTCATTCAATTAAAAACACCTAATGAATTTTACGATTTTGAAGCTAAATATCAATCAGATGCCACTGAATATTTATGTCCATGTGGTTTAACTGAGCAGGATGAAATCTTGTGTCAGAAAATTGCATTAGATGCTTTTAATGGATTACGAATGGCGGGCTGGGGACGTGTTGATTTTATGCGTGATCAATTGGGTCAATTTTATTTATTAGAAGCCAACTGTATTCCAGGAATGACGGATCATAGTTTAGTGCCGATGGCAGCGAAAGAGGCTGGGCTGAGCTTTGATGCTCTTGCTTGGACGATTTTAGAAACCAGCATGGGAGTGAAAGCTTGATGGCTGGAAGAACTAAACGTGGTGCTAGCCGTAAGCTTGTTCGTAAAGTACGGCAACCCTTGGCATGGCAACAAGTATTACGCCATATAGTGTTGGGAGTCGCCGTTATTGTAGTGGTCGCTGGCGGTATGTATCTACACCAAGAAGATACTTTCCCCATTGCACATGTCACGGTTGAAGGCGAATTTGTTCATGTGAATAAAGAGGCTTTGGTGAGTGCGGTGAGTCCCTATGCACGCGGTAGTTTCACCAGTGTTGATGTGGCTAGTATCCGGACAGCAGGAGAAGCGTTGCCATGGGTTAAGCAAATTCAAGTGAGAAGAATCTGGCCTGATACTTTGCATTTAATCGTTGAGGAGCAAGTGGCCATTGCTCGTTGGGGAGATAAAAGTTTGGTTAATCAAGAGGGTGAAAAGTTTCTGTCACCAGATAATTCTTTTCCAGTAGGTTTAGCGATACTGCGGGGACCAGAAAACAGTCAGAAGGTGGTCACGCAACGCTATCAAAAAATGATTAGAGAATTAGAGCAGCAAAGTTTGAAAATTAAGAGTTTAGAAATGGATCAACGCCGGGCATGGAGTATGACGTTGAGTAATGACATGAAAGTGCTACTTGGGCGAGCAAATAGTGAGCAGAGATTTAAACGGTTTTTGAAGGTGTATAGATATGTATTACACCGTTATCAATCACAGATTTCTGCAATGGACATGCGGTATACCAATGGTTTGTCGGTGATTTGGAAACAAGGTCAAAAACCTGATTTTAATGGAACAGTATGATGACTAAAAAAAATGATAGAGATTTAATAGTGGGCTTGGATATTGGGACGTCAAAAGTCGTAGCAATAGTTGCTGCCCCAGTAGAGAATGCTGGGCCCAATGATCATGCCGTTGAGATTATCGGGATTGGATCACATCCCGCGCGTGGTATGAAAAAAGGCGTTGTAGTCAATATTGAGTCTACGGTGCAGTCTATCCAACGTGCTGTTGAAGAAGCGGAATTAATGGCTGGCTGTCAAATCCATTCAGTCTATGCTGGTATTGCGGGTAGTCATATCCGAAGCCTGAATTCTCATGGAACTGTTGCGATTCGAGATAAAGAAGTCGTTCCAAGTGATATTGAGCGTGTATTGGATGCAGCTAAAGCCGTTCATTTTCCTGGTGATCAACAATTACTACATGTGATGCCTCAGGAATATATTATTGATAATCAAGAAGGTATACGTGAGCCGATAGGTATGTCAGGTGTACGTTTAGAAGCAAAAGTTCATTTAATTACTGGAGCGGTAAGTGCTGCTCAGAATATTACGAAATGTATTGAGCGTTGTGGATTAACTGTCGACGGCATTATTTTGGAGCAAATGGCATCAAGTTATTCAGTACTGGAAAATGATGAAAAAGACTTAGGAGTATGTCTGGTTGATATTGGTGGTGGCACCACCGATATTGCGGTATTTATTGATGGTGCTATTCGCCATACAGCCGTTATTCCTATTGCCGGTGATCAAGTGACTAATGATATTGCCGTTGCATTAAGAACACCTACCCAATATGCCGATGAAATCAAAATGAAATATGCCTGTGCATTGACACAGCTAGCGCGGGAAGATGAAACCATCGAGGTGCCGAGTGTCGGCGACCGCCCGCCTCGTCAATTAGCAAGACAAACCTTAGCTGAAGTGGTTGAACCGCGTTATGAAGAGCTATTGATGTTGGTGCAAGCAGAGTTACGACGAAGTGGATTTGAAGAAATGTTAGCAGCAGGAGTGGTATTAACGGGCGGTAGTTCCAAGATGGAAGGGGTGATTGAATTAGCGGAAGAAGTATTTCACCTGCCGGTTCGTTTGGGTTTGCCGCAACATGTCGGTGGTTTAGTTGATGTGGTGCGAAACCCGATACATGCAACGGGTGTTGGTCTGTTGTTATTTGGTAATGCAGAGGAAGAACTAGAGCAATCAAATGTAAAAATAGGTAGTGGCTTTAAAGTAGTAATGGATCGGATGAAAAGTTGGTTTCAGGGTAATTTTTAACAGTTTACGTAATACAAATATTTAATTTTTTAAGTTAAAACATGGGGAGAGGAAAATGACATTTGAATTAATAGATACATATACACAAAATGCGGTGATCAAAGTTATAGGTGTCGGTGGTGGTGGTGGTAATGCACTAGAGCATATGGTGGTAAATGATATTGAAGGTGTCGATTTTATTTGTGCCAATACAGATGCACAGGCTTTGCGTAAAAGTTCGGCAGCGACGCAATTGCAGTTAGGTACAGATATTACAAAAGGACTAGGAGCCGGTGCTGATCCAAATATTGGTCGTCAAGCTGCATTGGAAGATCGTGAACGCATTATGGAAGTCATTGGTGGTGCAGATATGATTTTTATTGCTGCAGGAATGGGTGGCGGCACAGGTACTGGTGCAGCACCAGTGGTAGCCCAGGTTGCTAAAGAAATGGGAATATTGACCGTCGCTGTAGTGACCAAACCTTTTCCCTTTGAAGGTGCTAAACGATTGAAAGTTGCTGATGCAGGAATTAGTGAGTTGGGACAGCATGTTGATTCTTTAATTACTATCCCAAATGAAAAATTAATTGCAGTATTAGGTAAGGATATGAGTTTGCTTAATGCCTTTAAAGCGGCAAATGATGTGTTATTAGGCGCCGTACAAGGTATTGCTGAATTGATTACTCGCGAAGGTATGATCAACGTGGATTTCGCGGATGTTCGTACTGTTATGTCTGAAATGGGTATGGCAATGATGGGTACCGGTCAAGCATCAGGCGATAATCGTGGTATTGAAGCAGCAGAACATGCGGTATCTAGCCCATTATTAGAAGATGTAGATTTGTCAGGGGCTCGTGGTGTATTGGTTAATATTACCGCTGGATTAGATATGACTATTCAGGAATTTGAAGATGTCGGTAATACCATCAAAGATTTTGCATCTGAAGATGCAACTGTCGTTGTTGGTACTGTGATTGATCCTGAAATGACAGATGAACTACGCGTTACTGTTGTCGCAACAGGTTTAGGTGCACCAGCCATCGCAAAAGTTGATTTAACACCTGAAGCCGTTTTATCACAAATTGAGATTGTTAAAAAACCAACAGAAGTTAATTATGATGAACCAACAGTGATGCGAAATAAACTGGAATCTCAACAAAAACAAGTCGTCAATGGTGATTTTGTTATTGATGATCACTATGACATTCCTGCATTTTTGCGTAGACAGGCGGATTAGTTTAGTCATGTGAGGGTAGGTGGATAGCTAAGCTTGTGATATTATTAAATAATTAATGATGAATTAGGAGGTAAATATACCGTGATAAAGCAGAGAACATTGAAAAATGTGATCCGTGCTACGGGTGTCGGCTTACACAGCGGCGATACGGTTTATTTAACTTTACGTCCGGCTTCCCCTAATACGGGTATTATTTTTAGACGAGTTGATCTTGATCCTGTTGTTGAAATAGCTGCTAAGGCTGAAAATGTTGGTGAAACAGCGTTATCAACGGCACTTATTGAAAATGGTCAGAAAGTATCGACAGTGGAGCATTTATTATCTGCCTTTGCTGGATTAGGGATTGATAATGCTTATATTGATCTTAATGCAGCAGAAGTGCCGATCATGGATGGTAGTGCCGGACCGTTTGTATTTTTAATACAATCTGCGGGTATTGAAGAACAAGCTGTCGCGAAGCAATTTATTCGCATCACTAAGCCGGTTCTATTTGAACAGGGAGATAAATGGGCTAAATTTGAACCCTTTGATGGTTTTAAAGTGTCATTTACCATCGATTTTGACCACCCTGCTTTCACGGGTCGACCACAACAAGTTGATGTTGACTTCTCCTCCACATCATTTGTACGTGAAGTCAGTCGTGCCCGTACCTTTGGTTTTATGAAAGATATCGAAAAATTGCGTGAAAATAATTTGGCACTCGGTGGTAGTTTAGATAATGCCATTGTTGTTGATGATTACCGCGTTGTTAATGAAGATGGTCTGCGCTATGAAGATGAATTTGTGCGCCATAAAGTATTAGATGCAATCGGTGATTTATATTTGTTAGGACATAGTTTAATAGGCTCTTTTAATGGCTATAAATCGGGTCATGAAGTGAATAACAAACTACTGAGAAAACTGTTAGCGCAAGAAGATTGTTGGGAGTTGGTGAGCTTTGACGATGAAAAAGATGCACCTATTTCATTTAGTCGTCCAGCGGCATCTATCGTTAGTTAATTTGTACGTTTCGCCAATTTTTCGAGCGCTATTTTAAGTGGGTCATTGTCAATAGTTTTTGCAATTTGCTGTAGGGAAGTTGCGGCTGATTTTGGTAAGGAAATAGCATTCAAAGTAGTCTGTTGTAATGGGATATAATGAGGTCTTACTTTGACTTCAACTTTATCGATGGCCATTGCTAGTTTTGTTGATAGTGTTTTACATAGTACCGGTGCCTGAAAGCGGATTAAACTAGCATACGATGCATTATCGGTATGAATAATAAGCGTTGTGTCAGCAATATTGGCAAGCCGACAATGTGCTGCAAATGGAGTTGGTAGCGCCTGCTGAAGCGTGTAGTTAAGCTGTTCCAATAATTTAGCACGTTGTGATAACTGATGTAACGTTGAGTTACCCTGACAAATTGAATTTATTCGTTGTGGTCGTTTAGACATAATAAGTAGTAGAAATCGAAAGAGGACACTATGCAGATTATCATTATTTCACCTAATAATACGACTCACCGACACTGGTATCTACCTCCGATCAAGTTGCTTATGATTGGTTTAGTTACTGTGAGCGTTATCGTTGCTGCAACATTATTCATGCATCAATCATTTAATACCACTTCCATTGTTACGGAGACTAAAGTGATTGTTCAGCAAGCAGAGCCGGTCATTAGTGAAGTAAAGACCGTTCAGCAATCTGATGAAGTTCAAGACTATTATGCTAAGCGCTTAGGCAGCCTTCAGGCGGAAGCGATTCGCTTAAAAGCATTGACAGAAAAACTAGCCAGTATGTCAGGTTTGGATACAGCCGAATATTTGCTAAATGATGATTCTGCGCAAGGTGGGATTGAACGTGATGGTTCTACGATCACAAATGATGAATTTGAATTGAATTTAACAGAACTGGAAACATTGTTTAGTCAACAATCATTGCAGTTATCTAAGGTACAAGATTATTTAATCACTGAAGGTAATATCGAATCAGCCATTCCAAATGGACAGCCTATTAAAGAGGGTTGGGTGTCGTCTTATTATGGCAAACGGGTTGATCCTTTTACGGGTAAAAAGGCCTTTCATCATGGATTGGATTTTGCTGGTAAAGAAGGTAGTCATGTCTATGCAGTAGCGGATGGCATTGTGAGTTGGACTGGGAAACGTGGCGGTTATGGTGACATGATAGACATAGATCACGGTAATGGTTATGTCACTCGTTATGCACATAATAAAACCTTAAAAGTAGAAGAAGGTGACCGAATTACTAAAGGTCAGACGATTGCCTTGATGGGCTCTACTGGCCGTTCTACCGGACCACATGTTCATTTTGAAATCCTGCGAGATGGTAAAACGATTAATCCGTATAACTTTATCAAATAATAAGCTTGTAATTGCCTGCTTGTGACACCACCTATATAGAAATAGATTTTAGACCTGGCGCATGGTACGCGGTATAATCACGCGATTTTTCTTCAATATGATTCTCGGATAGTCAGTCCGTAATAATAGGTAGTTATAACTAATGGTAAGCAAGTTGTTCAGCAAAATATTTGGTAGTCGAAACGAGCGTGCGCTTAAACCGTTGCGTAAAGTTGCTGATGGGGTTGCCTCTTTCGAAACGGATATCGAACAGCTTGACGATAATGCTTTGCAAGCTAAAACCGATGAATTCCGTCAGAGGCTAGCAGATGGCCAAACGCTAGACGATATCTTACCCGAGGCATTTGCTGTTGTTCGTGAAGCAGGAAAACGTGCTTTAGGCATGCGTCATTTTGATGTGCAAATGATAGGTGGCATGGTGTTGCATGAAGGCAAAATTGCCGAAATGCGTACTGGTGAAGGTAAAACGTTAGTTGCGACCTTGGCAATATACCTTAACGCTCTGGAAGGTGAAGGTGTCCACCTTGTTACCGTCAATGATTATCTTGCTCAACGTGATTCACAATGGATGAGCCAACTCTATAGTTTTCTTGGGCTAACAACAGGCGTTATTGTGGCAGGTCTTAAACCTGACGCACGCCGTGAAGCATATGCATGTGATATTACATACGGTACCAATAATGAATTTGGCTTTGATTATCTACGCGATAATATGGCCTTTAGCCAAGAAGAAAAAGTGCAACGTAAATTGCACTATGCGGTTGTCGATGAAGTGGACTCAATTTTAATCGATGAAGCACGTACACCTCTTATTATTTCGGGTGTCGCTGAAGATAGCTCTGAATTATATCAACGAATGAATACTATGATCCCCGGTCTTACGCGCCAAATTGGTGGTGAAGGTGAAGATGAAGAAATTGAAGTTGAGGGTGATTATACGGTTGATGAAAAAGCCAAACAGGTTCATTTCACCGAAGCGGGCCATGAAAAAATTGAAAACCTATTAACAGAAACAGGGATCTTAGATGCCAATGCAAGTTTGTATGATGCAGCCAATATCAGCTTAATGCACCATGTCACGGCAGCGCTACGTGCTCATGTGCTGTTTCAACGTGATATTGATTATATTGTGCAAGATAATCAAGTTGTGATCGTTGATGAATTCACTGGTCGGACTATGCAAGGTCGCCGTTGGTCTGAAGGCCTGCATCAAGCGATGGAAGCAAAAGAGGGTGTGGAAATTCAAAGTGAAAGCCAAACTTTTGCATCAATCACATTCCAAAATTATTTCCGTTTGTATAATAAATTATCAGGTATGACCGGCACAGCAGATACTGAAGCCTTTGAATTACAATCAATTTATGGTCTTGAAGTGCTGGTTATTCCAACACATAGGGATATGCAGCGTAAAGATGAAGCGGATCAGATTTATCTAACGCCACAAGAAAAATACCAAGCGATTGTGGCTGATATTGAAAATTGTGTTGAAAATAAACAGCCAGTATTGGTGGGGACTTCCTCAATTGAAAGTTCAGAATACCTACATAATTTATTGAAGAAATTTAAAATTAAACATGAGGTTTTGAATGCGAAACAACATGAAAGAGAAGCACATATTATTGCTCAAGCAGGTCAACCTGGTGCGGTAACAATAGCCACTAATATGGCGGGTCGTGGTACTGATATTGTTTTAGGTGGTAATTTAGATGCTGAGTTAGCGACGCTAGGTGAAGAGGCTAAAGACACAGATAAAGATAAAATAACTCAAGCATGGCAGCTTAGACATGATGCAGTATTAGCCTCCGGTGGTTTACATATTATTGGTTCTGAACGACATGAATCTCGTCGGATTGATAATCAATTGCGTGGTCGTTCCGGACGACAAGGTGATGCAGGATCAAGCCGTTTCTATTTATCGTTAGAAGATAATTTGATGCGTATTTTTGCATCAGAACGAATGAAAGGCTTGATGCAAAAATTGGGTATGGAAGAAGGTGAAGCCATTGAGCACCCTTGGGTATCTCGTGCGATTGAAAATGCCCAGCGTAAAGTAGAAGGCCATAACTTTGATATTCGGAAACAATTACTTGAATTTGATGATGTTGCTAATGATCAACGTAAAGTCATTTATGAGCAACGAAATGAATTGATGGCAACAGAGGATGTATCTGAGACTATTATTTCAATGCGTGAAGCCGTCATAAACGATGTCATTAGTCTTTATATTCCCGTTGGTAGTATTGATGAGCAATGGAATATCTCTGGCTTGGAAAGTACCTTACGCGATGAGTTTTCATTAGACTTAACCATCACTGATTGGTTAGAACAAGACGCTGAATTACATGAAGAAACCTTGAGACAACGTATTGTTGAAATGGCGGAAGAAGCTTGTCAGAAAAAAGAAAGTTTTACGGGTAGTGACGTTATGCGCCATTTTGAGAAAGCCATTATGTTGCAGACTTTAGATGCTCAGTGGAAGGAACATTTGGCTCAAATGGATTATCTACGCCAGGGTATTAATTTACGTGGTTATGCTCAAAAAGATCCAAAACAAGAATTTAAACGTGAATCATTTAGTTTGTTTACATCACTGTTATCAAGTATTAAACATGATGTGATTTCACATATTTCACGAGTACAAGTGCGTGCTCAAGAAGATGTTGAAGCGGTTGAAGAGCAGCGTCGTCAGTCAGGCGAGGTTGAATACCAACATGATCAGGCTGAAGGTATGGCTGGTGGTGAAGAAGCAGAACATCCATCTCATCAACAGCCGATTACCAGAGAAGGCAAGAAAGTCGGTCGTAATGAACCTTGTCCATGTGGCAGTGGAAAAAAATTCAAACAATGTCATGGTGCGATAAACTGATATGCCCGTTAATTTAGTGCCGCCTAAGCAAGCTGATTTGTTGCCGATAGCGGGAATAAAGCTGGGCACTGCTAATGCTGGAATTAAATCAACTGATCGTGCAGATTTAGTATTAATTCAATTAGATGAAAATACCACTACATCTGCTGTTTATACACAAAATGCTTTTCGTGCAGCTCCTGTTACAGTAGCTAAACAGCATCAAGATGAAGCATCACCACGTTATTTACTGATTAATTCTGGTAATGCCAATGCAGGTACTGGTAAAGCTGGACTGCAAGCAGCACAAGATTGTTGCCAAGCTGTTGCTGAGTTATCGAATGTATCTAGCAATGCAGTATTACCATTTTCGACCGGTGTTATTGGTCAACAATTACCAGTAGATAAAATCAAACGAGCATTAGCAGATGCTGTCCAAAATCTAACAATAGATAACTGGTTTGATGCAGCACATGCCATTATGACCACCGATCTTGTAGCTAAGGCAGCATCGAAACAAGTACAAATTGATAGTAAGACTATTACAGTGACAGGTATGGCAAAAGGCTCAGGCATGATTCGCCCTGATATGGCGACCATGTTGTCCTATATTGCAACGGATGCTGCCGTAGACCAAGCAACCCTTGATAACATGTTACGGAATGCTAGTGAACAATCATTTAATCGTATTACTATTGATGGCGACACATCGACTAATGATGCCAGTCTATTGATGGCAACAGCTAAAGCGGGCAATGAGCTGATTTCAAGTATTGATTCGGAAAGCGGCCAAGCTTTATATCAAGTTATTGCAGAGATCAGTCAGCAATTGGCCCATGCGATTGTACGTGATGGTGAAGGTGCTACTAAATTTATAGAGATTCAAATTCAACAAGGTGTTGATACTGAAGAATGTCGACAAGTTGCCTATACCATTGCTCATTCACCTTTGGTTAAAACAGCAATATTTGCTTCGGATCCAAATTGGGGGCGAATTTTAGCGGCAGTTGGGCGGAGTGAAATTAATAACTTTGATTTAAGTAAAGTAGCCATTTATTTAGGTGATGTCTGTATTATTAATGGTGGTGAACCGGCAACAGACTACACTGAACAAAGAGGCCAACAAGTGATGGATCAAGATGAAATCACTATAAAAGTTGTACTAGACCGTGGCGATGCTAGTGATACGGTTTGGACGTGTGACTTTTCATACGATTATATAAAAATAAACGCCGAATACCGAACGTAATTACACATAGCACTTATCTTTTACTCCATAACTGCGTTATTTTTGTACTCAAATGGTCACATATTAATTATATGTTCACATTTTCCGTGCAAAAATGCCTTGCTCTGGAGCAAAATATAAATACCCTGAGTAATTAGTTAACCTTAGATTTATCGTGAAAGGTATCAACTAATATTTATAAATAAGTAGATAAACCAGAAGTCTATGACAACAAATAAGATCACAAACCTACACGAATTCCTCCATCAAAGTGGTGCTAAGTATCGAGTATTTGATATGGGGCGAAGAGTTGTAAAATTATCGCCTGATGAGTTTGTTGGTTTTGACCAAGCTAAGAAACCGTATCCCTACCCACTACAGAAAATAGCTCATTTTGGTGTGATTTTTTGGAATCCTGAAATAGTTGATAAACACTATGTTTGGTTTCTAAAGTTTCCGCTTGATGAACAAGGTTTATTGATTCAAGCAGCACGAGATGAATTCTTAGTGATGTTACTAGACCGAGTGGGTGAGTCAATGTTAGCAGCTTCTAATGGTGAGGATATCGAAGGTGCGTTACAAGATAGTCCTTATACATTCACTCCACGTGAAGATAAGATGGCAGCATTTAATGCTCAAGCAACTAACAGTTTAGCGGCAAAACCCTCACAATATTATCAAGATGCATTAGCCTATTTCACAGGTCAAAAGTCCGTTGATGATTGGCAATCATTGGGAATGCAAGGTGTAGCAGATGTGGCCGTCAGGCTTGAAGATTATGAAGAAACATTAGGTTTGATTGAAACCATTCCAAGCTTACCGGATGAACCATTTTCAATATTGAGCACTTTTCTAGAAATTACCGAACCTCAAGCGGGACTTGTTGAAGTATTAGCACAACGTGTCGATATGGAATTGCAGGAAAAACAGCCTGATATTAATCGTGTTTGTGCTTGTTTACGTGCGGCATCAAACAGCCAAGCTAAAGGATTGGTCGATCAAATGGTGGTTCATGTTTTAAAACATAAATGCAGTCAAAATATTGAAGTATTAGCGACGATCTCGGGACGGATTTGGCGAGTATTAGAACAAGATCATATTTGTCAGTTATTTGTAGAACAGTTGGCTAATAATGATGCTGGTCAATCAGCGTTTAGCCAGATATTGGTAGATGTTATGTATATGCCGAATATGAGACCACATATTATGCAGGCTTTGCGTTCTACAACACGTTCTGATCAGCTTTCTCGTGCTGTAGGTATTATGTTTGGCTAAGTTATTAGCTAAACAACTTTAACCACTCTTGTTCCATCATAATATCGTGTGAATCTTCCACATGATCTAAGAATACTTTGCCATCAAGATGATCGAGTTCATGTTGAAACACACGGGCAAGAAACCCTGAATATTCTGCTTCAATTATTTCACCTGTCCGAGAAGTGTACTGTACTTTTATCGCGGTATGGCGAGGTACTAAAGCACGAACACCGGGAATACTTAAACAGCCTTCCCAATCTTTTTCAGTTTCTGTTGACGGCCTTATTATTTCAGGGTTAATAACAAAAGTCGGTTCCATTTCGGGTGCAGAAGGATAACGGCTATTAGGCCGAGAAGACATAATAAATATCCGTTGTGATATCCCTACTTGTGGTGCTGCGATCCCCATGCCTTTTTTATCTAATACAAACTGTAATAAGTCATCTAAAAAAGATTGAGTATGACTATCGGTAATATCTGTCACCGTCTCAGCAATATTACGTAAAACTGGATCACCTAATTGTCGGATTGTGAATGAATTATTAGTCATTGTTGATTAATTCTAAACCAGCCAGCGATACTATATCGGTCACGATTGGCGGGTAAGACTTCATGTGGGAAACGTTCACTTAAAAATATTGCCATAGTGCCAAATTCAGGCAATACTCGAATGGGTGTTTCATCACTATCAGATTGGTATATCAGTAATTCACCACCATCCTGTTGTTGCCAATCGGTGTTTAGATAAAACACAGTTGATAATATACGGTTTGAACTGCCTTTAAATGCATCTAAATGGCGATGATAATAACTTCCTGCCGCATAATGGGTAAAGTGTGCTTCATAATCAAATAAGCCCATAAACAGCCGTTGATTAAGTTTAAGTCGACATTCATCCATCATCTTTAGATAAGCCTGTTCGATAGCGTCATCATTAGATAACCATCGGGTGTGATCGCTGCGGATTTGTTGGTTCAGTTGTTGATCATTATTTCGACCGATACCAGCAGCTTTGAATGATTCATCGGGCAAAGAGCTGACATGATCTAATAATTGCTGTGTGAATTCCGAAGGTAAGAAGTCGGGCAGAACAATAACACCTTCATTGGTCAAAGCTTCAGCAATACGGTCGTAATCTATTTCCAGTTTCATTGATATTGCTTAGATTAAACGTTTAAGGGTTTTCTAAAAATGAGAATTTTTTTGTGATAACAAGAAAGTACCGCACGGAAAACCACAGTGTATAAATCATACATGAGGATTTGAGTACGGATACTGACGATGTTAGCGGGAAAAAAGGCCATATTTAGATACCCTTTAGCCAAAGAACCAGTAAGCAACGGCGATAGCAGCCAAAATTCCAGCAATATCAGCAGCAATACCACACGCTGCAGCATGACGGATATTCTTAATACCTACCGAACCAAAATATACGGCAAGGACATAAAATGTAGTTTCAGTACTACCTTGAACAATAGAGGACAATCGGCCAGCAAAAGAATCAGCACCATGTACCTGCATCGTATCAATCATCATGGCACGAGCACCACTACCACTAAATGGTTTCATTAATGCAGTTGGCATGGCATCAATAAATTGATCATCCATGTTAAATGCCAACACAATATGTCGTAATCCATCTGCCAATAAGTCTAAAGCGCCACTGGCACGAAACACTCCAATGGCGACTAACATTGCCACTAGATAGGGAATGATCTTTATTGCGGTTTCAAACCCTTCAACAGCACCATCTATAAACGCGTCATAGGCATTTACTTTTTTAACCACTGCACCTGCAATAAATAACATCACTAATGAGAACAAGATGACGTTACTGATTAAGGCTGATTGAGTGAGCATATCCGCTTGTGGCAAGCTGGCGAAGTAAGCTAACAAAGCAGCGACTAACAGAGTAAAGCCACCGAGATAACTAACAATGACTTTATCTAATAAGTTAATCTTTTGTATTGATGCCACAGCTAATAAACCAATTAAGGTAGAGGCATAAGTTGCAATAAGAATCGGTATAAATACATCGGTCGGATTAGCCGCTCCCATTTGAGCTCGATAAGTAAATATTGTGACAGGGAATAAAGTGACAGCAGAAGTGTTGATTACTAAAAATAGAATCTGAGCATTACTGGCAATATCTTTAAATGGATTGAGTTTTTGTAACTCTTTCATCGCCTTAATGCCCAGAGGTGTAGCGGCATTATCTAAGCCCAAGGCATTAGCAGACATATTCATCACCATTGCACCTAATGCGGGATGGTTTTTAGGCACTTCGGGCATCAGTTTGGAGAATAATGGTGTTAAACCTCTAGTCAGTAGCTCAATAAAACCACTGCGTTCACCAATTCGCATAATGCCAAGCCATAAAGCTAATATTCCAGTTAAGCCTAATGATATTTCAAAAGCAGTTTTTGATAGGCTAAACATGGCGGTCATTAACTGGCCAAATATTTCGGTATCACCAAAGGCAAATAGCTTTATCAATGCCACGATAAATGCGGTGGTAAAAAAGAAGATCCAGATGATATTAAGCATGAG
>JBJPGB010000051.1:0-76227 GCA_048595405.1 Methylophagaceae bacterium | reverse complement strand
GCCCAGAGGTGAATTGTTTCGCATGGCTTGAATGCGATTATCATCAACTTGGTTATACCGTAACCATTGCCAAATTTGGGTGATTAATTCGGGGGGTGATATGCGTTTAGTCTGCAAGCTCCAAAAACGCTCAGCAATAATGGCGCTAGCAATAATCACACAGATAAACAGTGGAAACATTATCCAGCCACCGGCTCTAAAAAATTCCAACATAATAGCTCTATCTCAATTAAGAATTAATTGCTGACCATGATACGTGAAAAATGCCTTAGTCTGTAGCATCAGATGTCCAAATTTGTGATGTTGATTGCTAGACCAGTTACAAATCAATGGGGTCAGAGTCTGACCCCATTGATTTTTTGATTCTTTAGAGTTCGTGGTGATGATAAATCGTTTAGCCATCTTTGATTGAATACCGGCTGTTTTCATCAACTTTGCAACTCGGTTAATACTGATCTTTTCTCCCGATGCAATCAGATCTTGATGGATCCGGGGTGAACCATACGTTCGACGGCTTGCTTGATGAAAGCAATGGATCTTGGTCAACAAGCCTTGTTTACTACGCTCGGTTGCACTGAGTGGCCTGTCTAACCAATCATAGTAACCACTGGTCGATACATCTAATACCGAACACAACCTCGTTAAAGCATGCCAACGCCGTTGATATTTAATGAACGCGTACTTCACTTTAGCTCCGTGGCAAAGTACACTGCGGCCTTTTTTAAGATCTCAACTTCCTCCTTCAGGCGCTCATTTTCCTGACGAAGCGTGACTATATCGCTCTGTTCTTCTTTACGAGGCCGCCCGAGTTTGTTGGGAAAAGCATCATCGCCTTTATTCTCAAGTTGCTCTTTCCATTTATAGAGCTGGTTTCGACGAATACCTAGCTCTGCTGCCAATTCAGATGACGGTTTATCAGAGCTACTCATCAACCTAACGGCCTCAATCTTGAATTCTTTGGTGTATGTTTTATACGGCTTTCTTTTATCTGTCATTGGATACTCCTTAAGCGATATTGTCGCTTATTTAAAGTGTCCGTTAAACTAGGGGAGGTTCAAAGCGTCCCCTTTTATACTTTTATATCCTCCTATTGATTTTCAATTATTGTATAGCTGACAACGGTCGGTAGAATAATTTCACCGTTATCGTCCCAAACATGTATCTCTAAAAAATTAATTTGGCTGTTATGAACAGCTAACAAGAAATCTGCTTCATATTTTTGGTTGATTGTTGCTAAAACTTTATTGCCTAAAAAACAATCTTCAAGACTAATAGCATTTTTTGAAAAGTTGATATATGTACCTGCCTCTTGATTATCTTTATGATCTTTAACTTTCAGACTTGTTAAAAATAATTTAATATCTTCAGCGTCTAGCTCAGTTTCAAATTCCAATATTTTTTTAACTGTATCGCGTTCAAAATTGGTTAAATTTCTATCCATAATTTATTTTTTTATAAATGCCGTGGATAGCTCTGGCTTGCCATTTGACATTATTTTGACTCGAATATTAATATTGTAGTCATCAATATTTTTAACAACATTTTTTATCTCTCCTGGCTTTCCTGTGAGTTTGTCAGCAGCAGATTTTATTTTAATGTAGGCATTTTCTTTATTACCAGACTTAGTAAGAAAGTCATCTAGACTATGAGATTCCTTTCCAAAAAGGTGATTCATTTTATTACTATCTTTAGGGGATAAACCTTTCCCTATTCCCTTTGCAGTCTTCCCCGTCAGTTTTGCTATGCCCGCTGATATGCCTAAATCAATACCAGCAGATGACCTAACACAATCACCACATGGGTTCGAATGCGAATCATTCCCCTCATATATAAGGGCTGCGACATTTAAAAGAACAACCGCAGCTAAGACTGCAAACTCACCATCCGGATCAACATACTTATAAGGATTATTATTGGCATAAGCATAGCGATTAACACTTTGAATATTATTCTCTTGAAATCCAACCGGATCAACGCCCATAAAGCGACCAACAATCGGATCATAATAACGGGCACCAAAATAGCTAAGCCCGGTGTCATCATCATGTGTTTTACTGGTAAAGCCGAGTGGATTATTTGTGGCCGCAGTATCATAAACTAAGCGTTCACCATAAGGTTTGTATTGTTCATACCACAGCAAACTGCCATTTTCATCAGTAGCAGCAATAGGGGAACCGACAACATCAGTATGGTAATAAGTAATGATCTCAACTGCATTAGCGGTGCTTAACTGCATACTGAGCAGTAAGATAGCCAATAGCCCACGACAGAACTGTTTGAGTACAGGAGTCAAATGACAAAGAATAGATGTAATCATGTTATCGCCCCCTTTAGTCAAGTATTGCTGGCCATGATACGTGAAAAATGCCTTAGTCTGTAGCATCAGATGTCCAAATTTGTGATGTTGATTGCCGGGCAGTGATCAAGTCATGTTCCATCACTGGATTCAACTTAAATTGAATGGCACCATCAACCGCGGTATTAAACAGGGTTATACCGTTGTTTTGGTAACGTTCTACAACCTGTGTATTAGGAAAATGATAACGATTTCGATAGCCGGTAGCAAAGAGTACAAAATCTGCTTGTACAGCATTAATAAATGCTTTGGTTGAAGAGCTATTGCTACCATGATGAGGAGCAACTAGTAAAGTAGATCTTAATTTATCACCATAACGTTTCACTAATAAGCGTTCTGTTTTAGCTTCAATATCACCTGTTAATAAAATGCTGCCATATGCACTTGATATTTTTAAAACACAGGATAAATTATTTTCACTACCACGATCTGTTGTTTGAGGATGCAATATCGAAAAATTAACATTATCCCAGTGCCAAGATTGTCCAGCCTGACAAGAAGTTGCCGATGGCAGCAGCGTAGGCGTACTACTGACAATAGTATCAACAGTAATGGCGTCAATCAGTGGAATAGCCCCACCAATATGATCATTATCACCATGGCTAATCACTAATGTATCAATATGTTTTATACCTTGATACTGAAGAAAGGGGAGTACAACGGCAGTTCCGGTATTAAATTCATCACTAAATTTAGGTCCCGTATCGTAAACTAAAGTATGATTTTTTGTTTGAATGACAGTGGCTAATCCTTGGCCCACATCTAATAAGCTAAACCAGACTTCGCCATCATTAGGTTTGGCTGGTGAATATAAAATTAATGGTGTCAGGCCTATTAATCCTATCCATTTGGCAGGAAATTTTTTAGGGGATAATAAGACTAAAGTGCCCACAATAATGGGGAGCCAATAGAGTGTTGGAATAGTGATACCAGACCAATGTGAAAAGGGGAGTGCTGCTAAGTATTTTAGTATGGGCCAAAGTAGGCTTAACATGATATCTGCGAGTTGTAATAACAAAATACCGATGGGTTCAAACAAGTATAAAAACAAACTACTCAGTAATAAGACCGGCACCACCAATAAACTGACAATAGGCACGGCTATAAAATTGGCAATAGGAGCAATTAATGAGGTTTGCATGAAAAAAATTAATAATAGTGGCGTCAATCCAAATGCAATCAAGCCATGTATCTTTGCCCATTGCCATCGAGGTGAGGGCCATCGATATTGACTAGTCAATAAGATGATTGCCACTGCCGAAAAGGATAACCAGAACCCAGCAGCTAAAATAGCTAATGGGTCAAACACCAATACCAATAATAAACTCGCTGCAAGAACATGACTACTTGAGACAGATCGGCGAATTAATAACGACAACATGACTGTTGCCACCATGATAAGTGCACGTTGACTTGGAAGAGAGAATCCTGCCAAGGCAGCATAAAATAGTGCGGTTAAAAAACCACCAATCGCACCAGCTTCATTAGCGGGCAATAATAATAAATTTTGGGATCGCCTTGACCATATCCACCGCAAGCAGAAAAAACCAATGGCAGCAGCAAGACCAATATGGAGACCAGAAATAGCTAATAAATGATTGGTGCCGGACAAACGTAATATCTGCCATTGTTCTAGGTTTATATTGTGGCGAACGCCAGTTGTTAACCCTTGAACAAGTCCAATATTGCGACTGTCATTAAGCTGTGTTTCGATAGTTTGAATAAGTGATTGTCGAATAGCATTAATGGAATATATTGACGTTGCAGCGAGACGTTTATTGTCAGGACTAGCACGAACATAGCCTACCGCCCCAATACCTTGTTGAAATAGCCATTGTTCATAATCAAAACCGCTAGGGTTAGCCATACCATGAGGGCGTTTCAAACGAACAGTCAGTTGCCAGTGTTCGCCAGAATGGAGGCTGTCAGGCAGCGGTTGATACCAATTTAGCCGTATTTTGGTGGGTAATCTGACATTGTCTTGTTGATCGGGTTTAAACTCAAACCGTAATCGCCTATTTTGATATTCAGGAATATTGTCGACAATACCAGTGATAACAATATCTTGGCCTTCTAACTGTTCAGCTAAGCGATTGTTAATAATCAAACTGGCATGGAGCAATGCCCATAGAATGCCGAGAGTAAATACTGCCAATAGACGGGATTTATCAAAGAGCAGTAAACTACAAGCGGGTAACAATGCCCACAACCATAGCGATGATGGCAAAGTGGCAAGTTGCAAAAATACGACACAACCCAATGCAAATGAAATGGCAGTTTTAATCATATATCCCTATAATGACGTCCGACTCAATAACAACAATGAGACTCCATGCCTCGTAAGTTCCTAAAACGTATTTTGCCAGATCATAAAGCGATGCGCGATCATCCGCATCTACAAAAATTTGGTCAACGTTTAACTGAACCTAAAATTTGGCATTTAAATCGCCGTTCAGTCGCAGGTGGTTTGGCCTTAGGATTATTTATGGGATTCATGCCCATAATAGGGCAGATGTTTATTGCCGCAGCCTTAGCCATATTTTTCAGGGTCAATTTACCTGTTGCGGTGTTTAGCTCGTGGTTTAGCAATCCTTTAACCTATGCGCCAGTGTTCTTTTTTGCTTATAAAATAGGAGTATGGATTTTACAAGTACCGATAGAACACCATACATTTAATTTGTCATGGCAATGGTTAACGCATGAGTTTTTAACGATATGGCAACCATTATTATTGGGTAGTTTTATTTGTGGCTTAGTATCAGCCTTGTTGGGCATACTTTTCGTTCGTTATATATGGCGGCGAATCGTTATTCGTAACTGGGAAGTAAGACGACAAAAGAAAAAGAATCATTAACCTTCGAGTATTCCATCTTTCAACGTTAAAACACGATCCATCTGTGCTGCTAATTGGGTGTCATGTGTAACGATAACCAATGCAGTTTCAAGCGATTGGTTTAACTCAAGAATCAAATCAAAAATAGCCTGCGCCGTTCGGTGATCTAGATTGCCAGTAGGTTCATCTGCTAATAAACAATCTGGCTTATTAATTAATGCACGTGCTAAGGCTGCTCGCTGACGCTCACCGCCCGATAATTCACTTGGTTTGTGAATAAGACGATGACTGAGGCCAACCTTAGATAGCAAATCTTCAGCTTGTTGCTGAGCTACTTTTGGATCTATTCCACCGATGATAAGTGGTATAGCGACATTTTCTAGAGCAGTAAACTCAGGCAATAAATGATGGAATTGATAGACAAAACCTAAACTTTGATTACGGAGTTTACTCAGCGCATTGACCGATAAGTTATTAATATCTTGACCGTGAATCTGCACTCCGCCACTACTGGGCTCATCAAGCCCACCTAATAAGTGTAATAGTGTGCTTTTGCCAGAACCCGAGCTACCAACAATGGCAATGCGCTCACCCTTATTAACGGTTAAATTTACATTGCTAAGCACATGGGTATCTAATTCGCCATCGGTGAATTGTTTAGCCAAATGATGACATTGAACAACAGCCGAATTAGTCATAACGCAATGCCTCTGCAGGTCGTATTTTAGAGGCTCGCCATGATGGGTAAATTGTTGATAATAAAGATAATACAAATGCAGTAACACCGATTACAGTCACATCATTCCAATGCAGATCAGATGGTAAACTACTGATGTAATAAACATCGGCAGGTAAGAATTGATAGCCGAGCACTTGTTCTAAATTAGCAATAATAGTTTCGACATTAAGTGCCAGCACTACGCCGCCTATTACCCCTAATAACGTTCCAAATATCCCAATCATAGTGCCTTGCACCATAAAAATAGCCATGATGTCGCGTGGCGTCATGCCCAGCGTCCGCAATATCGCGATATCGGCTTGTTTGTCGGTCACCATCATAATGAGCGTTGACACAATATTAAATGCAGCAACGGCGACGATAAGTAGCAAGATTACAAACATCACTGTTTTTTCAGTTTTTAACGCCTTAAAGAAGTTAGCATGTTGATAGGTCCAATCGGCAGCACGAAAACTGGCCGGTAATGTGGCTAGCAATTCGCTAGTAATACGTGGCGCTTGGTAGATATCATCAAGTTTTAAACGCAAACCGGTTACTTGGTTGGGGATACGAAATAGTTTAGCGGCATCTTTAATATTCATTATTGCTAGCGCACTGTCATATTCATACATACCGATTTCAAATACACCGACCACATTAAGTCGTTTTAAACGTGGCATAACACCCGCGGGGGTTGGGGTTACATGTGGCGTGATGAGCGTAATTTTATCACCGGTAGCGACGCGCATGGCAATGGCGAGATCTTTGCCTAAAATAATGCCAAATTTACCTTCTTTTAACGCCGCAAATTGACCTTGTACAACTTTATCACCGATGGTTGATACACGACCCTCTAATTGAGGGTCGACACCTCGAATTAAAGTACCCCGCACTCGACTACCTTGACTTAACATGGCTTGGCCTTCGACAAAAGGTGCAGAATCAATGACATGAGGAGCATCTGCAATCATAGTTTCAACAGCTTGCCAATCTTTGAGCGTGCCATCGGTACCAGTGATGAAGGCATGGGATGTCATGCCTAAAATGCGTTCACGCAATTCTTTTTCAAAGCCATTCATCACCGATAACACAGTGATAAGAGCCATCACACCAAGGGCGACACCAAACATGGAGGTGAGCGAAATAAAAGAAATAAAATGATTGCGTCGTTTGGCACGAGTGTAGCGTAGGCCGACAAAGACACTTAATGGTTTAAACATACTATTATGAGATTGTTATGAATAAAGGGTCTTACTTCAACCCTCTCCGATTAAAGAGAAGGTGAGAAGAGAGTGATTATTTTGCGTAAACAGTTTTAGTGCCATTTTCGCTACCAAGAAGCAATACATCAGCTGGCCGCATGGCGAACAAACCATTGGTGACCACGCCGACGATGGCATTGAGGTGCGTTTCTAATTTAATCGCTTGGTTAATATCCCAGCCATGAACATCTATAATAACGTTACTATTATCGGTAATAAAACCTTCACGATAAATAGGCTTGCCCCCCATTTTGACTATTTCACGTGCAACATAGCTGCGTGACATAGGTACTACTTCAACGGGTAAGGGGAATTTACCGAGCACATCGACTAATTTGCTTTCATCAGCAATACAGACAAATTTTTCACTGGCTGCGGCAATAATTTTTTCACGAGTCAGCGCGCCACCACCGCCTTTAATCAGTTCTAAGCTGGCATTAGATTCATCCGCACCATCTACATAAACCGCAACACTGCTGACTTCATTAAGATCAAAAACATGAATACCATGATCTTCCAGACGAGTGGTAGAAACAATTGAGCTAGAAACAGCACCTTCAATACGGCCTTTAATAGTAGCCAGTGCATCAATAAAGTGATTGACAGTAGAACCTGTTCCTACACCAACAACACCATCGGTATTAATATGTTCAAGAGCTGCATAAGCGGCTTGTTTTTTCATTTCATCAGGTGTCATTGCTCATTCCTTATATTTTTGTAAAAGTAATTTATTAGCTCAATTATAGAGATAAATTGGTGGCAATGGTAACGTAAGCATCATTAATTCAATATTTAGTAAAGTAGTGTGTGGTCATGCCGACTGATTATGTAGAAAAAATTCATCAAGCTCAGGTATACGATGTCGCGATTAAAACGCCACTCGATAAAATGCCACGACTGTCAGATCGATTGCAAAATACCATATGGCTGAAACGCGAAGATTTGCAACCGGTGTTTTCATTCAAATTACGTGGTGCATATAATCGCATGACACAACTTTCAGCTGCCGAGCGTACACGAGGTGTGGTGGCAGCTTCTGCTGGCAATCATGCTCAAGGTGTGGCGCTATCAGCACAGAAAATGGGTATTTCAGCATTGATCGTGATGCCAAAAACAACACCGTCAATCAAAGTGGATTCGGTCAGAAGCTTTGGTGCCGATATTGCTTTGCATGGTAATAGTTATGATGATGCTTATCGTTATGCCTTAGAAATGGCACAACAGCAAAATCTAACATTTATTCATCCTTATGATGATCCTGAAGTGATTGCCGGTCAAGGTACTATTGCCATGGAAATTCTCCAGCAACATCAAGAGCCGATGCATGCGATTTTTGTTCCTGTTGGCGGTGGTGGTTTGATTGCCGGGGTTGCCGCTTATATTAAATCGCTAAAACCTGAGATTAAAGTCATTGGCGTTGAACCAGCCGATGCCGCTTGTTTAAAAGCAGCATTAGAAGCGGATGAGCGGGTGGTATTAGACCAAGTAGGGTTATTTGCAGATGGTACTGCGGTGAGTCAGGTTGGAATTGAGCCTTTCAGAATTGCCCGTGAAACGGTGGATGAGGTTATCACGGTAGATAGTGATGAATTGTGTGCGGCGATCATGGATATTTTCGATGATACTCGCTCAATAGCAGAACCATCTGGTGCATTAGCAGTAGCAGGTGTCAAAAAGTATATTGCTCGTGAAAACATGACGGACCAACATATAGTAGCGATTGATAGTGGTGCTAATATTAACTTTGACCGTTTGCGGCATGTTGCAGAGCGAGCCGAATTAGGTGAGCGGCGAGAAGTATTATTTGCGACAACAATTGATGAAGAACCAGGTAGTTTTCAGCGTTTTTGCCAATTATTATCAACTTATGGCATCACCGAGTTTAATTATCGTTATGCTAATAATCAGCAAGCACAAGTATTTGTGGGTGTCCGAATTGATGGTGGACAGGATGAATGTCAGGCTCTTTTTTCCAAGCTTAATCAGGCCGGTTATCAGTGGCAAGATTTCAGTGATAATGAAATGGCGAAACTTCATGTGCGATATATGGTGGGAGGGCATGCTCCTCAAGTTGAAAATGAACGTTTGTATCGATTTGAATTTCCAGAACGTCCGGGCGCATTATTGCGGTTTCTAACCCGTATGGGGCAACGGTGGAATATCAGTTTATTCCATTACCGCAATCATGGTGCAGCTTATGGTCGAGTACTAGTGGGTGTGCAAGTTATTGATTCAGAACAAGATGATTTTCAAGGTTTCTTAGATGCATTGGGTTATATTTATTGGCAAGAAACCGATAATCCTGCCTACCAATTATTTTTAAAATAAGAATTGAATAAGTAACCATAGGACAAGTTTAAAGATTGTGCGTAACAAATGTTCAAGTTGAGCGTCTTGGAACAAGTGTACTTTGTTTGTGAACAAGGGAAAATTGGTAGTATATTTGTATTGTTCTAATAATAAGATAAGGGTCACGGAATATGAATGAATTGTCAGTTGGGTTTGCTAATTTCTTATCGACAGCGATGAGCGTTATGGCAGCATTATTTATCCTTGCCGTTGGCTTACTGGTGCTGTGGGTTATCGTGGCGTATGTTATCGATGTCACTCAAACGCACCAAACTATTCGTAGAAACTATCCCGTTATAGGGCGTTTTAGATATCTTTTCGAACACATAGGCGAATTCTTTCGACAGTATTTCTTTGCCATGGATCGTGAAGAATTACCGTTTAATCGAGCGCAACGTTCATGGGTATATCGTGCTGCCAAAAATGTTGATAGTACGGTCGCGTTTGGTTCGACTGATAATGTGAATGGCACTGGTCGAGTGCTATTTGTAAATTGCACTTTCCCAACACTAGGAGAAGATGCTGTTCCACCAATTCCTGTGACAGTTGGAGAGCAATGTAAAGAACCGTATACAACAGATTCTATTATTAATATTTCGGGCATGAGCTTCGGTGCCATTTCTAAGCCGGCAGTATTGGCATTATCTGCAGGTGCAAAAGAAGCGGGTTGCTGGATGAATACTGGCGAAGGTGGATTATCACCTTACCATCTTGAAGGGGGGGCAGATATTGTCTTTCAGATTGGTACAGCCAAAAATGGTGTCCGAGATGTGGATGGCAATCTCAATGATGAAAAACTAAAAGAAGTTGCTATGCATCCTCAAGTCAAAATGTTTGAAATTAAAATGAGCCAAGGTGCTAAACCGGGTAAGGGCGGTATTTTACCGGGCGAAAAAGTAACTGAAGAAATTGCCAAAATTCGTGGGATTGAAGTGGGACAGGATGCGTTAAGCCCCAATCGTCATGTTGATATTGCTAGTTTTGATGATTTAATTAATATGATTAATCGAGTTCGAAACGTCACGGGTAAGCCAACCGGTTTTAAAATGGTCGTGGGTGCACCACGTCAACTTGATGAATTATTTTCTGCCATTAAAGAGCGTGGAATAGAATTCGCCCCAGACTTTATAACGATTGATGGTGCCGAAGGGGGCACCGGTGCAGCGCCAATGGCATTAATTGATTCAGTGGGCATGCCATTACGTACAAGTTTACCTGAGGTAATCGATAGGTTGAATGAATACGGCCTACGGAACCGTATTAAAGTTATTGCTTCCGGCAAGCTTATTACACCAGCAGCAGTGGCATGGGCATTATGTATTGGTGCTGATTTTGTGACTAGCGCCCGTGGTTTTATGTTTTCATTAGGTTGTATTCAAGCATTGCAATGTAATAAAAATACCTGCCCAACTGGGATTACAACACATGACCCAAAATTTCAAAGGGGTCTACATCCTGCATCAAAAGCAGTTCGCATTACCAATTATGTTAATAATATGGTTAAAGAAGTAGGCATTATTGCTCATTCTTGCGGAGTCAAAAATCCGCGAGGCTTAAATCGCAGTCATGCCTTAATTTCTTTGGGCAGTGGCAAGGCAATTGGAATGGATGAACTTTATCCTGATGTAATGCCAAAACAGGAGTAAATTATGGCAATCAGCTCAGGTTTAATGTTATTAGCACTAATGCTTTTATTAGCGCTGTTGGTAAAACCTGTTGCTGAAAAATTTCACATTCCATTTGCAGGATTATTGGTTGTTATCGGATTTGTAGGGAGTGAAATTTTAATTGCTTTTGGTGGCGATACCGGTATTCGCTATGATTCCTTTCATGATTTAATTTTATTTGTATTTTTACCATTATTAATTTTTGAAGCTGCATTTAAGATCGATGCTGAGCATCTATGGAAGCAATTAGCAGTCATTCTATTTTTTGCGATTCCTGTCATGTTGTTATCAACCTGTGTTGCAGCAGTGATGGTGTATTACGGTATTGGTCACCCAACGGGTTTTCCATGGATAGCAGCATTGATTACCGGCGCCTTATTAGCCGCAACGGATCCCGTGGCAGTGATTGAAATTATGCGAAAATCAGGTGTGCCCGATCGTTTATGCCTGTTGCTTGATGGGGAAGCATTATTTAATGATGCCACGGCCATCGTAACCTTTAGTATTTTCCTTTATATTGCTCAACATCCAATGGAAAATATTTCAGGAATTGATGTAGTTTCACGCTTTATGGTGGTATTTTTCGGGGGCATTATTGTCGGTTTGTTTATCGGGCTTGGCTTCTTATTTTTATCACGTTTATTACAAGATTATGTGCAACAAGCAATTGTGACATTAGTGTCTGCCTATTTGTCCTATCTGCTTGCTGAGCAATGGCTTCATGTATCAGGCGTCATGGCGGTATTGGTAACGGGTCTGGTTATGGGGCGTGTGATTCATAATGATTTTCAAGATCATGAAAAACGTAGTTTTGTGGATGATTTTTGGACATTTAATGTCTATGTTGCCGAAGCCTTAATGTTCTTGTTAATGGGTGTGACCATTACCATTGGCATGTTTACCGATAATTGGTTAGCAATGCTGATTGGGATTGCAGCAGTATTAATGGCTCGAGCAGTTGGCGTATTTGCTGGTGCGCCATTGATCTCCTTATTACCTGGTGTTGAGCGAATTCCGTTAGGCTACCAACGCATTATGTTTGTCGGAGGCCTTCGCGGTGCCGTCACATTAGCATTAGCATTATCACTACCAACCGACCTATCGTATTGGTGGACGGTACAATCTATCGCCTTTGGGGTAGTGCTATTTACATTATTTGTGCAAGCGCCATTACTAACACCGCTATTAAAACGAGAACAGTTCGATAAAGTAGATTAGTATTTGCCCGTCAGTTCAATTGAACCATTGACAGAAACACTGACTTTATTGGTACCGGCAGACAAATCTGGTGGCGCGGCACGTGCCTCACTCATCGCCATAGTACGTTGCGTCATAGCGTGTGGTTGACGATAATTACTATCAACTGAAACCTGGATGATCCGGTAATTATCTTGACCAAATTGTGTGGCAATAAGACTCGCTTTACGGCGAAACTTGGCAATGGCTTCTTTGATCAGTTGCTGTTTAACCCGTTCAAGGGAGTGGTCAGAAATACTAAAGGTCATGGATTGCACATTGGCAAGATCATTCAATTTGCCTACTAACTCGCTCAACTGGTCAAAGTCTTGGCTGCTGAGTTTAATGTTTTGACTAACTTGCCACGAGCTAATCTTACTTTTGTTATAGAGCGGTCGACTGTTATAGCTAGTCGTGTGAGTTTTTATCATTTCAAACTGTGCCGCTTTTTCCAAGATTAACGCCATTGCTTGGTTAACCTGTTTTGTTAGCATAGCGGGAGATAAACCGTTCTTTTGAACCACTAACATCGCAACTAATTGATCATTTTCAGTGTCGCGAGATGCGGTGGCATGTAAATTTATTTGGTTATAGTGTAAGCCGTCATCGGCACTGGCAAGCGTGCTAGTAAAAGAAAGCAAACAACCGATAAGTAATATGTATAGTTTATTCATGGCAGCACCTTCCCTTGATATATAATCTAGACTTAGAGATTAAGACTATCTCAATGACCACAAGGTTTCATATAATAAACGCATTAAACCAACATTCAAGTTGGTCTACATTATAAAGAATTAAATTGAGGAACAACATGAAAGCTGAGCAAAAAATCCTAGCCGATGGGTCAAGTTTGATTGATGCAGCAACTGAACAATTTGTCGCATCAGCACGTTCAGCAATTGCTAAGCGTGGTATATTTCATGTCGCATTAGCGGGTGGTTCAACCCCCAAAGGCTTATATCAAAAATTAACGACATCGCCCTATATGGAACAAGTGGATTGGTCACGAGTACATTTATTCTTTGGTGATGAACGCTGTGTATTGCCAACGCATGATGATAGTAATTTCAAAATGGCTCGTGAAGCGATGATAGACCATCTTCCGATCCCGCAAGGAAATGTTCATCGTATGCCGATGGAAACAGGTGAAGCACCTGAAGTGGCAGTCAGTTATGCGCAAACAATGAATGAAGTGCTACAAGATGAACCCTTAGACTTAGTCTTATTAGGTTTAGGCCCCGATGGTCATATAGCCTCATTATTCCCCGGTACCGATGCACTAGATGTTAGCGATACCTTAACCACCAGTCTTTATGTTGAGAAGTTTGACTCATGGCGAGTCACCATGACGTATCCAGTGATTAATGCTGCAAGACAAGTGATTGTCTTTATCGGCGGGCAAGCAAAGGCACCTATTGTCAGCGATATTACTAATGATGCAGTGCAAGGTTTGCCAGTTCAACGTTTAGCACCACAAGGTGACTATTATTGGTTTATGGATGCGGCAGCGGCTGGTCAATAATGCGTCATTTGTTAGCTGTCGATATTGGTGGTACAAAAACCTTATTTCAGTTAAGTTCTGAACAAGGTGATATTGTTTTAGAACAACAATATCCAAGCCAAGATTTTGCCAGTTTTGATTTAGTACTTACAGAGTTTTTAGCGCATCAAACCATTAAAGACTATTTTATTGATAGTGCTTGTTTTGCCGTGGCTGGCCCAGTATTAGGCCGAGATGCGAGTGTCACCAATTTGCCCTGGCAGTTAAATGCCGATGACTTGGCCACTAAATTTACTATTGGTCATATTCATTTATGCAATGATTTTGAAGCAGTAGCCTATGGCATCTCTTGTTTAGAAGACGATGAAATTGTGAGTTTGCAGCAAGGTCAACCTATCAAAAATGCACCTCGGGCGGTTATTGGTGCAGGTACGGGATTAGGACAAGCCTTATTGTTTCCTGATGGAGATCGGTGGCGAGTATTACCGACTGAAGGCGGCCACACTGATTTTGCCCCCACCGATCCTAAACAAATTTTATTACTGGAACATCTTATTGAACGTTTTGGCCATGTTTCTTATGAACGGGTAGTATCAGGTGTTGGTTTAGTCTCAATTTATGAGTTTTTGCGTGCTTATCAGCAAGTGGATGAGAACCCAGAGTGTCGTCAGGCAATGATAGATAGAGACCCCGCTGAGACAATCAGTCACTATGCGCTTAAACAGCAAGATCCATTGGCATTAGAAGCCCTAGATATGTTTATTCAAATCTATGGCGCCCAGGCGGGCAATGTTGCATTAAATGTATTGCCAAGGGCCGGCTTGTATATCGCGGGCGGTATTGCGGCTAAGAATATAGAACGGATTAAACAAGGTGGCTTTATGAGCGCCTTTATTTCCAAAGGCAAAATGACAGAGTTAGTTAAAGATATTCCAGTACGATTGATATTACAGCCTAAAGTAGGTCTACTAGGAGCACGATTATTAGCACAACAATTAGCGGTATAACAAAACAATGAGCATGGACAAAAATAATGAAATTTCAGTGGATGTTGAAACGACGTATCTGGAACACGAATCGGATCCAGCAAAAGCACGCTATTTGTTTGCTTATACCATTACCATCAAAAATTCAGGCCTTAGTTCAGCACGTCTATTATCCCGTTATTGGAAAATAACCGGTGGTGATGGCCATGAACAAGAAGTCGAAGGAGATGGCGTAGTAGGGCAACACCCATACTTAACACCTGAGCAGGAATTTACCTATACTAGCGCTGCAATGTTAGACACCCCAGTGGGTATGATGCAAGGCCATTATATGATGGTTGATGATGATGGCGAACGATTTGAGGTGGATATTCCGGCGTTTACCCTCTCTGTCCCACAAACACTACATTAACGATTCGTCTTTTTCGCCGCAGCGGTGTTAAAAAGAATCTCAAAATACTCATTACTAATTCGATTTATCTATTTGGAAATTGACATGTTTACTTTGTAACCGCAATGCATTCACCAATTGATCCGGGGGCACATAGCTGACCATTGGGCCAGATAGCATGTTCAAAGCGGGTATTAGTTATCACACTGCCACTCAGAGTTGCACCACTGAGATCGGCATAAGATAAGTCGGCATTAGTCAGATCTGCATTCGTTAAATCTGCTTTTTTCAAACTAGCACCTAATAAAATGGTGTTTTGTAATTGGCTATAACTGAGATTGCTAAACCCAAGATCAGCATAGGCAAGATCAGCACCGATCAGCGTAGTATTCATCAGGTTTGAGCCCATTAATTGACTATTACGTAATTGCGCATTGCTTAAATCCTGATCTTGAAAATTAAGCTGTGCTTTTAAACAATTATTCCAATTTACCCCTGGCATTGGCTCAGTGGCACAATTGGGTAAAGGCGCTGCAATTTCTGGAGAGAATGAAAAGGCTAATAAAGTCACCAAGCTTAATACTGAAAAAATACTAAATAACGGCCAAAAAAGAGTCTCCTTGCGCTCACGAAACTTTCGCATCAGCAGCGTATGGAATTGTCGGTGATAGATCTCTTCTCGGTTTTCCTGCCTGCGACGGTCTTTTTTGCGTTGTTGGGCAATTAACTCATCAATCTTATTATCTTGGCGACGATCAAAGCCATTACGTTCATCTAAGCTTTTCTTTTTCTTATTTTTATCGATGCTAGCTGGGTGTAGCTCAGGTTTATCCCTGATAGTGTGCCAGCTGAGTTGGTCATGGCTGACTTCATCATGCATTGCCAAGCGATTAAGGGTGATATTATTAATGATAATGGGGCTGGTAAATGGGCCGTTTATGACACCTTGTCGGCGGGTATACCAAAGTACGTTGTTTTTTTCCATATTGCTTTCTCTAAGCGAGTAAGTTGCTTGCTATACTAGCATTGTGAATAACAAAAGTGGGCTGAAATTATTGTGTTGATTCAGCAATCATTGCAAAATCCAGTTGGATTGATCCAAGATATCCCTGCTAAGCTATTAGCAGAGATCGTTATTGGGCAGAGGCTTGAAGCGGTTGTAGTAAAAGCTGCAATTGCAGGTGAATTGGTGACGATAAAGCTAGCAAATAGCCTATTAACTATTCGTGCATCAGAAGCCTTACAGCTAGGTCAGCGGATACAACTTGAACTAGCATTGGAAAATGGCAAGCCGGTATTAAAATTAGTGCCGCAACAAACCACAGGCCAAAATGCAGCGCCACTCGTGGAAACAACGGCTAAAGCAAATCCAGCGATTAATAATATAACGAGTAATCTCGTGAAAGCCGGCCAACAAGTAGCGGTAGAGGTGGTCAAAGTATTAGCTGAAAATAGAGTATTAGTACAGACAGTCGCAGCATTTGATAATCGTTCACAACCTTTAGCAAAGTTGGCGCCGGCTATTCAACGATTTGATATTGATATATCGCAATTGACACAGCGTTATCAAGCTGGTGATAAATTGACCGTGGATATTATTAGCACTAAGCCTCTCACCATTAATCTGCGTCCGGAACAAGCACCGTCACGTGAACAAATCATAGTAGAGCGGCTTCAGCAGTTAGTACGACAACAAGTTGATAAACCGAGTTTAGCAACGATAGCAAAAGCCGTTCAAAACCAACAAGTCCCAGAGCTTGTCCAGCGTGAGATTAAACAGCTTTTACAACAAGTATTAGACAAACCAGCCGTGACCAAGGCCAATGCCTTCAAGCAAGCATTAGTGTCTTCTGGCGCCTTTACCGAAAAACAATTAATTAGCCAACCCATTGTTATTAAACAGGATTTTAAGGCAAATATATTAAAGGTTATAGCAGCATTAGAAACTGTAATTGCACAAGTTAGTCAAAAGGGTGGCGATGCCAAAGCCGTGTTGAACAAGCTGCCAGCACAAGTGCAATCTGCATTAGCAGCACAAGGGAAAACACCGGCGCAATTATTAAATATTTTACTGCCAGCCAAAACTTTTCCGCCAGTAATTCATACCGCGACCGCACAAACAACCCCTGCAATTGCCAGTCAAGAACAGGCCTTATTGATAACACAATTATTGAGTAAACCGGCACCAAGCATTGGACAAACTATCGCGGCATCTAATCGACCTATTCCAGTTGTACTCGCCGAATTACAAATGATGTTGAGAGAGGTGGAAGGCGTTCATAATAAATTACAATTTAACCAGTTATCGATGTTGAAAGAGCCTGACTCACCCAACACAGTAGCCAGTTGGTTATTTGATGTGCCGATTAAAGATAAACAGAATGTGGATTTATTGCAGCTTCAAATTGACCAATATCGCCAACAAGCTGAAGATGAACTAGAAGATATTTGGAGTGTACAACTTCGGTTAGATACACAGAATTTAGGTCCCGTACAAGCGACGGTAACGATGCATGCGGAAGATCTCAAAATAGTATTTCGAGCACAGCGATCGCAAAGTGCCCTCTTATTGGAGCAGAATTTACCCTTTCTGGATGCAGCACTATCCAAATTAGGGGTATCGATGTCCCATAGCAGTTGTTATTGCGGAGAAATAGCAAGACCAGTGCTGATGAGCCAAGATATAGCACCAACGAACGCACTAGTAGACGTGTCGGTATGAGCGAAATACAAACCCTACGTGCGATAGCACTGCAATATGATGGTGAACATGCCCCGACAGTTACCGCATCTGGTGAAGGCGTTATTGCAGAAGAGATTATTCGAATAGCACGTGAACATGGTGTTCCTTTGCGGGAAGATGCCATGTTAGCCGAGTTATTGGGCGAGCTTGAGTTAGGAGAAGAAATACCGGAAATGCTCTATCGTGTCATTGCTGAAGTTATTGCTTTTGCATACTTGGTTTCAGGCAAAGTCCCTGTAAACCAAGATAAAAAACCTTAAAAATGTGATCTATTTAACAGTTTTTGATACATCATTCTGAGTATCAATTTTACAACACTTTATATATTGCATTATATAAATGTCATTAAGTGTTGATTTTTATAAATAAAACAGATATTGTCATCGCTAAGTTGGAGAGGGTTAGAGACCATAGCGATTTAAAATTGTGACAATAATAAGTGAAAAAACGACGGAATATCAGCTAGATATTCCCCAAAAACAACAAATTGATCCTGTAGTAGGCTCAGATGTTGGGGTCTTACTCGACTCGAAAATTATTATCGCCGGTGCCAAAGAATCTGATGTTGCCTATATGAAAACCATGCTGGAAATCAGTGGGTTTACAGATATCTCCAACGCAAACAGTAGCGAAGATGTCATGTCTTATTTGCAAAAAGGCATAAGTAACGATCTCTGTGACATTGATTTGGTGATTCTCGACACAAATCTAGTTGGGATGTCGGCACATGATCTTCGCAATACCATGGATAAATTTGATGAATGGCGCCGTATCCCCATTATTTCATTGACTCAAGAGTCGCAATGGGATCATGCTCAAACATTAACCGATCTTGGTCATGGCGTTACAACATTATTATATAACCCATTAACTGCAGAATCATTCCCACCATCAGTAATGACGGCATTAGCAATCAAAAAAGAACGTGACCAAACTTATCAGAAACAGTTAGAACTTGAAGAAGAACTAGCGACGTTGAAAGTAATGGAGGCTCGATTACAGTTTTCGGTCGAGCATGATGATTTAACGGGTTTAGCTAACCGCAGAAAATTAGAACAAGCAATCGAATTAAGCATTATCCAAACCCGTAATTTCCACACCCATAGTGCGCTACTTTATATTGATTTGGATCGTTTTAAAGTACTTAATGATTCGGAGGGCCATGTCGTCGGCGATGCTTTATTAGTCCAGATTGCTAATTCATTAAGAGCTTTTTTCTCAAGTAAAGATATTGTAGTCAGAATCGGCTCAGATGAGTTTGCGGTACTGGTCGATAATATGGATAAATATCAGGCCTTAGCAAGATCAGAAGAGTTGCGCGATATACTTGATGGTTATAATTTTGAGCATAAAGGCAATCATTATCATTTATCAGCAAGCATTGGGATTAAGTCAATTTCTGCTGATGAACCTATAATGGTTGGTGATGTGCTGACGCAGGCTAATCAAGCTTGTTATGCCGCTAAAAAACGTGGCCGTAATCGTGTTCATTTGTATAATCCTAGTGATCGTGAAATGGATTCATTACGCCATAATGTGCAATGGGCACCTCGGATCAGAGCGGCTCTTCAACAAGAAAATTTTCTGTTAGAGTTTCAACCGATATATTCCGTTGAAACCAATGAAGTCAGTCACTATGAATGTTTAATTAGGATGAGAGGTGAGGATAATACCATCTATTATCCGAATGATTTTATTCCGGTTGCAGAAAAAATGGGTTTAGCCCAACAGATTGATTTATGGGTCGTAAATCATGTTTTTGATTTAATGCGTTCATTGCCCGACCATTTATCTTTTAATATTAATTTGTCTGGCAACATCTTCTTAGATAAGAAACTATACCCCTTAGTGCAGAAAAAATTAGCTCAAACAGGTGTTGATCCGGCTCGGATTGTATTTGAGATTACGGAAACGGCAGCCATTTCTAATGTTGATGAAACCAAAGATATGGTGAATAGATTGCGTTCTTTAGGCTGTCGATTTGCATTAGATGACTTTGGCTCGGGTTTTAATTCTTACCATTATTTAAAGAATTTTCCGGTTGAGATCTTGAAAATTGATGGTGCATTTATCACTGACCTAGAAAGCGATCCAATTGACCAAGTACTGGTGCAATCAATGATTGATATTGCCCATAGTTTAGGTAAGAAAACAGTGGCAGAATATGTTGAGCATCAAAGCACGATGGATTTACTTAAAAGTTATGGTATAGACTATATTCAAGGCTATTTAGTCGGTAAGCCCAAAGTATCACTGCTGGGCGGGGATTAATGAAGGTCCTGATTGCTTGAAGATTGCTTGCTGCCATGAATGCGATCAATTAAATGTGCTTCCTCATCACTCAGATTGCAGTTATCAATTAATTGATTAATGGCGACGCCTTTTTTAGCTAATCGAATAGCATGATCATAACTAGGTTGAGGCGACAGCCCTATATCCATGGTATTTTGATGTTCTTTAAGTTGAGACAATGCTTGTTCAAATTGAACGATACGATCATCTGACCCAACAGCACCAGCCGATAAGATAGATAATTGATTTTCTAAATCAGCTATTTTTTGGGTTTGTAGCTGACCGATCTTATAAAAACGATAGCCTGCGCTAGCAATAATTAATATCAGTAATGAGCCAGCAGCAACGGCGATAATTAATGTTGTCATGATGATGCTCCTTTTATTTTCTTTAATGGGGTTAGTTCAAACATATTCATCAAATAATCCATTTTGTTGTTGTTGTATTTTATCTTCATTTTTTGATTGTTTTGGATCTGTTTCAGCTTGTTTCTTTTTAGGCGTTTGGCGTCGTTTTTCATCTTCCGGCACAGTAATAGGCAATGGTGACTTAATGGGCAGAGTAGGGTTAATTTCGTCGGCCATGACGCATTGCTAAAAACTAGAGAAGTCAGAAACTTCTTCTTCGGTTAAGAACTTATCAACATCCACTAAAATCAATAAATTATCATCGCGGCTACTTACACCCTGAATAAAGCGTGAACTGTCATCATTATTCACACTTGGCGCAGTATCAATTTCAGATTGATGCAAATAGACCACCTCAGCAACACTATCCACTAACATACCCAGTACATTACCACTGACCTCAACGACAATAATTCGTGATGATTCATCAGGATCTTTCGACATTAAACCAAAGCGCCGACGGGTATCAATAACCGTCACGACATTACCACGCAGGTTAATGATGCCTAGCACATAATCAGGCGCTCCCGGTACCGGTGCAATTTCCGTTATACGAAGTACTTCTTGTACTTGCATAACATTCATCCCATACACTTCATTTTCAAGATAAAAGGTTACCCACTGCAATATAGGATCGTTATCTATCGTATCTTGTTGGCTCATTTTTTTATGTCCTTAGCATCAATATCATGAATGCCCTGTAAAATAGTTTCAGGTCAAAATGCTGACGCATAATAATGCAAAGATAATATGCATAGTTTGTGCCAGCATCATGGTGTTACGCTGATAGGCCTTTGGGTGGGTGCTTTGGCGGCTGGTTTTGGGGGGACTGTAGATGTTGTCGGAACTGCATCATCAAAAACCTCTAAAGAACGTCTACTTTCTTTGCTACCAAGAACAACCAATACCACCCGACGATTTTTTTGACGGCCACTTTCGGTATCATTACTCGCAACGGGTTGAAATTCACCATAGCCAATAGCAGACATGCGCTCAGGTTTTACACCATAACGGTCGAGTAAATGCACAACACTTGCTGCACGCGCTGCGGATAGTTCCCAATTTGAAGGGAATTTTGGTGTATTAATAGGATTATTATCGGTAAAACCTTCAACTTGAACTGGATTCGCAGAAGTATTAAGAATAGTCGCCACCTTGCCAATAACCGGAATGGCACTTCGCCCTAATCGTGAATCACCACTATCAAAAAGTACTTTGGATTTAATCTCCAGTTCTAACCAATCATCTCCTTTTTTAATGATCACGTCTTCATCTTCAATAAGATCTGCTAGTGCTTCATCCAATTGCCGAGAGATATTATCTATTGTTTGAATGGTTTCTTCAGGTATGGCTGGTGGTGCTATAGGTAGAGCCGTTGGTGGGAGCTCTAACACATTTTGAGTGGGTTCTGATGCGCCAGGATCAGGTGACCGTTCACCCTGACCTCTACTCAACTTGCCTACTTGAATAGGATCAAGGCTACGAGGATCATCTGTAAATACAGCTTCCAAGGTATCTGAGAGCACACGATACTTGCCTTCATTTACGGATGAGATGGAATACATCACCACAAAGAATGCAAACAGTAAAGTGATGAAGTCGGCATAAGATACTAACCATCGTTCATGGTTAACATGTTCTTCGACTTTTTTTCTACGTGGCATAAAACTTAATAACTAAACTAACTTAGGTAGGCTTGTAAGCGGCTTTCAATATTGCGAGGATTATCGCCCTCAGCGACGCTTATCAGACCTTCAATTAACATCATTCGCACTCGAGTACGATTCGCTATTACCGCTTTAAGTTTATTGCCAACGGGTAAAAATAATAGATTAGCAAGTGCAACACCATAAATCGTCGCAACAAAGGCAACGGCGATCCCCGCACCTAGTGATGATGGATCTGCCAAGTTTCCCATCACATGTATCAAACCCATTACAGCACCAATAATACCAATAGTTGGTGAATAGCCACCCATGGCTTCATAAACTTTTGCAGACTCTATATCGTGCAATTCTTGAAGATCGAGATCAGTTTCCATTATCTCACGAATGAGTTCTGGTTCTGCACCATCAGCGATAAGTTGAAGGCCTTTTTGAATGAATAAATCTTTTTCATCTAAAGCAATAGATTCGAGTCGGATCAAGCCTTCTTTGCGGGCAATTCCATTCCATTCTAAAATTTTATCTAAAGTTGCTTCGGGTGATGTTTTTGGAGGGAAAAAGACCCAGCCCAACATTTTTAGGGAGCGTAAAAAAGTGTTGAGAGGTGTTTGCAGCATAACAGCGCCAAGAGTGCCACCGACAACGATTAAGAAAGCCACACCATTCAATATGCTGCTAAGGTGGCCACCTTCTAGGTGTTGTCCACCCAAAATGGCTCCAAAACCAACCAATAGACCGACAATACTTAAAATATCCATGCTTTATTTCATTTCCGCTAACTGTTGGCCAATATCAGTTAAGTTAAGGATTCTATCCGCTAACTGAGCTTCGGCAATTGCCATAGGCATGCCGTAAATAGTACTACTTTGCTCATCCTGAGACCAGACTATAGTACCTAATGGTTTTAATGTTTGGCAGCCTTTTTTACCGTCACTTCCCATACCGGTCAAGATAATGGCTAATGTTTCATCAGGACAGATCTGAGCAATCGAGTTCAAGGTGATATCAATACAAGGGCGATAGGTTTGATCGGGCAGACTATCTTGAATGCTTATATAAGGGCGGTCTTTATTACCGAGAATAAGCATTTGTTGTCCACCTGGAGCGAGGTATGCCGTACCGGCTACCAATGAATCACCATCAGATGCGTGTTTAATGTTGATTGAGCACTGTTTATTCAAGCGCTCAGCAAAGGAGGGAGTAAATGTTGCGGGCATATGCTGAATGATGAGAATGGGGTGGGGGAAACTAGCAGGTAATTGGGATAATATTTGTTGCAGGGCCACTGGACCGCCAGTAGAGGTGCCAATTGCAACTAAGCTAATGTTTTTAGTATCCACCACCGCGGTAGTATGCTTGGGGCTATGACTAGCTTGTTTTTGAGTATTGTTGGCGAGTTGTTGAAGTCGCTGACAAAGTTGTTTTTGAGCAACGTTTTTGTCAGAAGAAATATCTTCAAACTGTTTCGGCATATAATCAACAGCCCCTGCTTCTAAAGCATCAAGGGTTATTTTGGCATCAGCGGTTGACCAAGTTGATAGCATCAGGATGGGGGTAGGTTGTTGTGACATGATATGGCGAGTAGCAGTAATACCATTCATTTCTGGCATTTCGATGTCCATGGTAATGACATCAGGTTTTAATATTTTGACTTGTTCTATTGCTTCTTTGCCGTTGCTAGCAGTGCCCACTACCTGTAGATTTGGATCAGCAGAAATGATCGCTGACAGTCGTTTGCGAAAGAATCCTGAATCATCAACAATCAGTACACGTACAGCCACATTTTTCCTTAGTATCCCCTACCGGCATAGGCATTCATTAATTCTGGGAAATCAATGATTAATGAGATTCGACCATCACCAGTAATGGTTGCACCTGCTAGGCCTTTAGTACCTTGTAGTAAGGCACCTAAAGGTTTGATAACCACTTCTTCCTGACCAATAAGTTGATCAACAACAAAGCCTACACGTTGTGTACCTACTTGTACAATGACCACATGTTCAAATTCAGGCTTTTCAGTTTCATTAAATGTACTGGCCAACCATTTACGCAAATAGAATAGTGGCAATGCCCTATTGCGAACTGTAATAGTTTGTTGTCCATCGACCACATTTGTTTTACTGAGATCAAGATGAAAAATTTCATTAACACTCACTAATGGGAAAGCAAATATTTGGTCCCCTAACATCACCATAAGAGTCGGCATGATGGCTAAGGTTAACGGCACTTTTATCGATAATGTGGTGCCTTTCCCCATATCGGAAGTAATATCAATCACACCATTTAATTTTGAAATACCGGTTTTAACAACATCCATCCCAACACCTCGGCCAGAGATATCAGAGATTTCTTGTTTCATTGAAAAGCCAGGGGCAAAAATGAGGGCATAGCATTCAGAATCAGATAATCGTGATGCCGATTCCTCATCCATCATGCCTTTTTCAACAGCTTTTTGTCTTAATATATTAGCATCCATACCCGCGCCATCATCAGAGATGGTAAGGAGAATATGGTCACCTTCTTGTGCCGCTCCTAAAATGATCTGGCCAGTACGAGGTTTATTGGCTTTCTCACGGACATCAGGCATCTCAATACCATGATCAACTGCATTACGGACCAAATGCACCAGAGGATCAGCTAATGCTTCCACCAGGTTTTTATCTAAATCGGTTTCTTCACCACGTAATTCTAAATTTATTTCTTTGTCTAGACTTCGGGCTAAATCACGTACTACCCGAGGAAAGCGACCAAATACTTTTTTGATTGGTTGCATCCGAGTTTTCATAACGGCAGCCTGTAAGTCGGCTGTGACAACAGTGAGATTATTCACTGCTTTGGCCATTTCCTCATCTTCAAGTGCTGCTTCAAGTGTATTTATTCGATTACGAACCAGCACTAACTCTCCGACCATATTCATTATATCGTCTAAACGGCTAGTATCAACACGGACACTTGCTTCCGCTTGTTTGGCTGGACTGGCAGATTTTGCCGCTGTTTTTGGTTTTGCTGGTGCTGCTGTTTCCACTTTTGCTGGTGCCGGTGGCGGAGTGGGTTCAACAGCTGGGGCAGGTGTAGCGGCGTTAGCCTCACTGTTTGTTTGTTCCACTGGTACAGCTTTTGTTTTGCCTTGCAATTCATCCAGTAAGGCTTCAAATTCTTCTTCGGTAATATCATCACTATCGGAAGGTGCTGGACTTGGAGTAGGAGTCTTATTTTCAACTGTTTCTGTACTTATACCCGGGGTCCCTGATCCATGAAGTTGATCGAGTAGTGCCTCAAATTCATCATCGGTAATATCATCATCTCCAGAAGGAGAATCGCTAATAACAGCTTCAGATGTTACTTCAACAACAGGTTCAGGCGCTACGGCTTCAGCAACAGCATTTGGCTCAAGAAAAAAGGATAACTGATCCATAATTTCTTTATTAGCTGGAGTAGGGTATTCGCCAGATTTAACTTCATCAAACATGGACGTTAGTGTGTCGGTGACCTTGAGAAAAGTATCCATCATATCGGCATCAACAATTCGTTCACCTTGACGCAGAATATTAAACAGATCTTCACACTTATGGCATAAGGTGACCATTGCATCTAAGGCTAAAAAACCTGCACCGCCTTTAATAGTATGAAATCCTCGAAAAATCGAGTTTAGAAGCTCACTATCTTCAGGTTGGCTTTCTAGTTCTACCAACTCTTCACTCAGTGCCTCCATGATCTCTTGAGCTTCGACTAAAAAGTCCTGTAGAATTTCATCATCAGTATCTAGCGCCATCTTTTGTGTCCTTCTAGAAGCCTAGACTTGATAACAAATCATCGACCTCATCTTGATTGTTTACCACCTCGGGATTATCAGCCGCATTAATCTGCGGTCCCTCAGCTTTACTTGCATCAACAGGTTTACTGTCTTTTGGTTTAACGGTTTGTTGACCAGATATTTTAATCAAACCAATTAAGTTACTTTCTACCTCTTCGACCAAATCAATGACTTGGCGTATAACTTGTCCAGTTAAATCCTGGAAACCTTGTGCCATCATCACTTCAGATAAATTGGCATGAATTTGCTCAGAATGCTTTTTGACATCAGGTAAATAAGCTTCTATTTCTTTACTTAGAACTCGAAACTCATCTGCATTCATCTCTCTCATGCGAAAACGGTGCCAACTCTCATCTATCTTTTCGGCAGTTTGTTTGAGATCTGAAGCGATAGGTAAAGTTTGGTCGATAAATTCAAGTGTTTTATGGGCCGCTTCTTCGGTACTTTCAATGACATAATTAAGTCTATCCCGAGTATTAGGCATCGCATTTTCAGTTAAATCGACTAGACGCGAATCGACAGCAAAGTTATTGAGGGACTCATGAAGCTCTCGTGTCATTTTGCCAACCTCATGAAATAACTCACTTTCATAGGCTTTTGCGAGAATAGCCAAGTGATGTTTTACCTCATTTGCATCATCGGACTCTAGGGCATCAACTAAGGCATGTGCAGCATCGAGTTGTTCAGTTTTATCTATAGAATCCATCTTTATCCTCTATGCTTGCGCATTAATTCGTTCGAAAATTTTATCAATTTTTTCCTTAAGTGTCACTGCGGTAAATGGTTTAACAACATAACCATTAACACCGGCTTGCGCTGCAGTTAGGATTTGTTCACGTTTGGTTTCTGCCGTGACCATTAATACCGGCAAAGCAGATAGTTTTTCATCCGCACGCACATGTTTTAGCAAATCGATGCCTTGCATGCCAGGCATATTCCAGTCAGTGACTAAAAAATCAATACCACCTGCTTGTAAGATAGGCCATGCAGTGAGTCCATCATCGGCCTCTACCGTATTATTAAAGCCTAAGTCACGTAGCAAATTTTTTATAATCCGCCTCATGGTGGAAAAATCATCTACAATTAGAATCTTCATATCTTTATCCAACATACACCTCCAATCTAGTCATCTGTTAACCATTCATTTAATTTAGAGCGAAGTCGAATAATGGTTTGACCGTGAATTTGACTAACGCGAGATTCACTGACTCCTAATACTTCACCAATTTCTTTTAAATTTAATTCTTCATTATAGTACAGCCCCATCATTAAACGCTCCCGCTCAGGTAACATTTTGATGGCATTTGCTAATGCTTGTTGAAATCCTAAGGATTGAACTTCTTGATCAGGTTCCGGTTGTCCTTTACTTAAGGGCCGGGCATCTACTTCATCATGGTCATTAAAATCATCAAGGCTAAAGACTTGATGGTTGGTAGAGTCATGCAGCTGATGATGGTATTCCTTAACGCTTATCCCTAATGTATCAGCAATCTCGCTATCAAGCGCATTACGGCCATGTTGTTGTTCTAATGTTTGCATAGCAGCAGCAATTTCACGTGCTTTGCGGTGTACGGAGCGTGGCGCCCAATCATTACGTCTAATCTCATCTAACATAGCACCACGAATACGGATTCCAGCATAAGTTTCAAAACTAGCACCTTGATCAGCATTATAGTGTTTAGAAGCATCTAATAGGCCTATCATACCTGCTTGAATAAGATCTTCTACATCAACGGTGTGGGGCAGTCTAGCAATAAGGTGGTATGCAATACGTTTAACGAGTGCAGCATGTAGCATGACCAGTTCAGATTCTGACTGATTCGATGTGCTTGCTTTAGCATACATCGTTGCGCCATTCATAATTAAGCTGTTTCCAAGCTCGCTTCTATCAGGCGTTCAACAAAGAATTCCATATGGCCCCGAGGCTGTTTTATCACGGGCCAATGTTCTACTTTTTTAGCGAGATGGGTAAATGCAGTCGCCGATTTACTGCGGGGTATATAGTCAACAACGGAACGTTGTTTTTTGACGGCACGCCGTAAGTCATCATCAAAAGGTACGATTCCCATAAAGTCTAAGCTGACATCAAGAAAACGTTCACAAACCATTGATATTTTATTGAATAGCTCACGACCTTCCTGAATGTTCTGAGTCATATTGGCGATAATATGGAAACGATCAACATCATAGTCGCGGCTGAGAAGTTTGATCAGAGCATAGGCATCCGTAATCGATGCGGGTTCGTCACAGACAACAACAATAATTTCTTGAGCGGCACGGCTGAAACTAATCACACTATCAGCGATGCCTGCGGCACTATCGATCAGTAATATATCAATATGTTGTTCCATTTCACTAAACGCTTGGATCATGCCCGCATGCTCAGTAGAGCTCAATTCAGCCATTTTTTGAACGCCGGATGCCGCCGGGATTATTTTTAGTCCAGAAGGGCCTTCCACAATAATTTCGGATAGTGTTTTACTGCCCTCAATAACGTGAAGTAAATTATATTGCGGGTGTAAACCCAGCATAACATCGATATTGGCCAAGCCAAGATCGGCATCAAGTAACAAAACTTGTTTACCTTGAGCGGCTAAAGCCACACCAATATTAACGGTGACATTTGTTTTACCCACACCACCCTTACCACTGGCAACCGCAATTACTTTTACTGGTCTACTTGGTGATGACATTTTTCTTAAACCATTGGCCTGATCATTGGGTACGTCAGCCATAAGCGGCAAAACCTCCATAGCTGGATACTGTTTGCGGATCCAGTTGTTGTTCATTTCTTAATTCACTTGCCTGTTTGACCAGTGTATTTGGCAGAGCAAAGCTGAAGTCTTCGGGTACTTGTTGACCATTACAGACGTAGGCCAGAGGTAAGCGATGACGAATCATTGCAGAGATAGCTCCACCAAGACTATTTGCTTCATCTGTTTTAGTCAAAATACAGCCACTCAATTTAAGATGTGAGAAAGCGTTAATAATATCATTGAGTACATTAACTTGTGTGGTTGCAGACAAAGTTAAATAGTTTTTAATATGTGGAGATTGATTTTGCAGCAATGCAAACTTCTCCGTCAGTTTCATATCTCGTTGATTCATACCTGCAGTATCGATCAGGATAAAGCGGCGATCAAGTAGATCATTAAGAGAATCATGTAATTCTTGATGGGTTTTGGCGACACGAACAGGTACGCCTAAAATTCGCGCATAAGTACGTAGCTGTTCTTGGCCGCCAATGCGATAACAATCCGTGGTAATTAATGCAACATTTTTTGCGCCATGTTTAAGTGCACATCGCGCTGCAATTTTTGCAATAGTGGTAGTTTTTCCGACACCAGTGGGGCCAACAAGGGAATAAATACCACCATCATTAATGATATCGTCAGCTAAGGGTTCTATTTGATTTGCAAGAATGCCCAGCGAATGATGCCAAGCAGTTTCTAAATCGTGAGAAGCCGATGTTTGTGAAGTGATTTGTTTCGCAAGGTCAACATGAACACCCATTTGTAAATGGCGTTGTAATAGTTGTACCTGTGTTGGATTAATGCGCTCCATGTCTTTCCAAGCTAAATCAGACATTTGGTTTTGCAACATGTCTTTTAGGCCTGAAATTTCTTTGCGCATTTGCACTAAAGTGGGTTCTTGTGACCAGACATTTTGTGTAGGGTGTGGACGTTCAGCCGCAATAGGTCGAGCAGATTCTATTGATGGATTAATCTCAACTCGAGGTTGCGGGCTTGTGTGCCTATCATCAAGCTGAGAATTGCGTTTAAACTCTTTTTCATCGTAGTCCGTTGCAGCAACAATCTCAACACCACCATCAACACGAGTATTCGATAAGATAACAGCATCAGGTCCTAAGACTTCTCTCACCTCTTGGATAGCTTGACGTACATCAGCAGCTTGAAATCGTTTAATTTTCATAATAGTATCCTTTAGAACTAACGACCAACGTTAGCCACAATTCTAATTTGTTTGTTATCGGGTATCTCGTTGTAAGACAGCACGTTCAGACTCGGTATTGAATGACGAATAAAGCGTGAAATCCAAGTACGTAATCCTGCCTGAACAACAAGGATGGATGACTCACCAGCCATTTCTTGTCGTTGTGCTGCTTCATTTAAATTTTTATGCATATTCTCTGCAAGCCCTGGTTCTAAACTGGCACCACCATCACCGGTGGCATGTAATGTCTGAAGCAATATTTGTTCCAGCTCTGGATCTAATGTGATGATAGGGAGATCTGCTTGAATGCCATTCACGTGTTGCACAATGGAGTGGCTTAATGCCATTCGTGTTGAGGCAGTAATGACTTCAGGATCAGGGTTATTTACCGCTTGTTCTGATATCGATTCAATAATGGTGCGGATATCACGAACAGGTATATTTTCTTCTAATAAGTTTTGTAGGACTTTTTGAACCCCACCGAGAGGAATCGTATCAGGCACCAGTCCTTCGACTAGTTTTGGTGCTGTTTTTGATAGGTTATCAAGCAGTTGCTGTACTTCTTCACGGCCTAATAGATCATGTGCGTGATTTTGTAATATTTTGCTGATATGGGTGGCAATGACAGTATCGACATCCACGACAGTATAGCCTTGTGCTTGAGCATGTTCTCGTTGATTGGCTTCAATCCATACCGCATCTAGGCCAAAAGCAGGATCCTTGCCTTTAATACCGTCTAATTCGCCAAATACTTGACCCGGATTGATAGCCATCATGCGATCAGGATGAATTTCAGCCTCACCAAAGGTGACTCCAAATAGCGTAATTTGGTAAGCCGTTGGTGATAAATCAAGATTGTCACGGATATGAACAGGAGGAATTAAAAACCCTAATTCTTGCGATATCTTTTTACGGATCCCTTTGATTCGGCTCATTAATTGGCCACCTTGGTTTTTATCAACTAAAGGAATAAGTCGATAACCAATTTCTAAGCCAATCGGATCGACAGGGCTAAGATCATCCCAACCAAGCTCTTTCAATTCTGGTGGCGTTTCAGCTTTTTGTGGTTGTTGTCTAATAGCGGCCTCGGCAGCTTTTTGACGCTGTATTAACATCCAAGATCCAGCAGCACCAGCGGCAGCTAAAGTAAGAAACGGAACATTAGGCATGCCAGGGATAATTCCCATCCCGCCAATAATGGCAGAAGTCGCAACAAGTGTTTTTGGATCTTTAAATAATTGCCCAACAATTTGTTCGCCCATATCCTGTTCTTTAGTGGTGCGGGTAACAAGTAAACCTGCGGCCGCAGCAAGCAATAATGAGGGAATTTGTGCCACTAAACCATCGCCAATAGTTAATAGGGTGTAATTATGGGCGGCATCAGCAAAACTTAAATCGTGTTGTACAACACCGATAATCAGTCCACCAATGAGATTGATAAATAGAATCAAAATACCGGCAATAGCATCACCACGAACAAACTTACTAGCACCATCCATCGAACCGTAAAAGTCTGCTTCTTGCATGATTTCATCGCGTCGACTTCGGGCTTCATCCTGATCAATCAAACCAGCATTAAGATCGGCATCAATAGCCATTTGCTTACCCGGCATGGAATCTAATGTAAAACGAGCACTGACCTCGGCAATACGTGTTGCACCTTTGGTAACAACCACAAAGTTGACGATGACCAGAATTGCGAACACCACAAAACCGACAGTATAATTACCACCAATTACAAATTCACCAAATGCCTCAATAACATTACCTGCAGCAGCAGTACCGGTGTGGCCTTCCAACAATACAATTCGTGTTGAAGCAACATTTAGTGCTAAGCGCAATAATGTGGCTATCAGTAAAATACTTGGGAAAGAGGCGAAGTGTAGTGGCTTGAGCACATATATGCTGGCAAGCATAATAGTGAGCGAAAGAGCGATATTAAAGCTGAATAATAAATCCAGCATAAATGCAGGTAGAGGAAGCACGACCATGGCAAGCAATGCCACTAAGACCATCGGTGCAACAAAATTGCCGGTGACCATTGATTTCAATCGTGCAATGGGATCATTTGTTTCCATCTATCTTTAATCTCGTTTTAATTCATCTGGTATTGGCAGGTCCTCCGTGTCGAGTTTAGGCTTATTACCACCTCGGTTATTATAGCGACGCAACTGGAAGACAAACGCTAACACTTGGGCTACTGCAATATATAGACCAGATGGAATTTCTTGGCCTAATTCAGTACTAAAATAGATGGCACGAGTCAGTGGCGGTGCTAATAAAATAGGCACTTCATTGGCTTCGCCGACGGTGCGAATTTGTTGAGCAATAAGGTCTGAACCCTTAGCAACAACTAATGGCGCACCACTACCTGTTTGGTCATAACGTATCGCGATAGCATAATGAGTAGGGTTGGTAATAATGACGTCAGCCTCTGGCACCTCTTGCATCATACGCTGTTGTGAGAGCTCAACTTGCAACCGTCTAATGCGGCCTTTTACTTCAGGATTACCATCAGTTTGCTTCATTTCATCTTTGACTTCTTGCTTAGTCATCTTAAGTTGTCTGTTATGGTTCCAGTGTTGAAACGGCACATCAATTAAGGCGATTAGAATTAAGCTTGATGAAATAGCTAGAAATACCCACAGTATTAACGAACCTAAGGCTGACATGGCAACTTCAACTTCTTGTTGGCCCAGCGTCAATAATCGGTCACGTAGATTCCATAAAATTAGCGTTGAAATAATACCAACCAGTAAAAATTTGCCGAGTGCTTTAGCGAGTTCTACCAAACCTTGTGGGCCAAATATTCTTTTCATGCCTTTAATGGGATCAAGCTTATCCAATTTGACCCCCATTGCTTGAATGGAGAAATTCCAGCCACCGATACTGGCAGGCGCAATCAGTGCGGCCAATACCGTGGTGGCTAAAAATACACCAACATCAAAAGAAACAGCCTGTATAGAGTTTAAAAAATGATTGGCCATTGCCTCAGGATCAAATGCTTGTTGGCGATCAAAACTAAATGAATCTTTCATCACATCAGTAATGCTTGCCACAATATTTGAACCAACAAACATCATCGCGATGGCACTGGTAATCAATACGATAACAGTGGTGAATTCTTTAGAACGAGGAACTTGGCCTTTTTCTCTGGCATCACTTAATTTCTTAGGTGACGGCTGCTCCGTTTTATCTTGGGCGGATGATTCTTCAGCCATTTGGCATCACCAGTAACCGAATCATTTGTAACATCTCATCTGTCAGATTGACTAAATGTACGGAGACATTAGATAGAGTGACAAACATAATGACAAAACCTAGCGTGATCGTCATGGGGAACCCGATTGAAAACGGACTAATTTGAGGTGCCGCCCGAGACATGATGCCAAAGGTCAGGTTCACCATAAGCAACGATCCAATGGAAGGTAAGGCGATTAATACACCTGCGGCAAACATCCAACTGCCCTGTGCGACCAAATCATAAAAACTAGTATAAGGTAGGCCCGATGCAGATACCGGGAGAGTGACAAAACTTTCAGACAGGATATGAAGCAATATCAAGTGGCCGTCGATACTCAGAAAAACCAAAGTGACAAAGACCAAATAAAATTGGCTAATAACGGGTATGGTCACGCCATTTTGTGGATCAGCTATTGAGGCAAAGCCAAGCCCCATTTGCATGGCGCTGACTTGTCCTGCAATGATAAAGGCGTTAAACATCATTTGTAACATAAAGCCCATACAGGCCCCAATCAGAATTTGATGAGTCACAATGAGTAAACCAGTACCACTCAGTGGATCGACGGCAGGTGCTAGATTTGGAATGGCAGGGACGATAACAATGCTAATAGCGAGAGCGACTAATAATCGGCTACGGACAGAGATAAAATTACTGCTGAAAATAGGTGCAGCCATTATCAGGGCCGCGATACGAAAAAAAGGCCAAATATAACTGCCAATTAATCCGGTGATTTCAGCAACAGTGAACTGCATGGCTAGCCGATAAGAAAGGGGATGTCTTCAAAAAGTCGTCGAGCATAACCAGTGATTAAACTTAACATCCATGGGCCTGCGATAACTAAAACAAGAATGGTGACTAATAGTTTTGGGATAAAAGAAAGAGTTTGTTCATTGATCGAGGTGGCCGCTTGAAACATGCTAACGATTAAACCAACAAATAATGCTGGCAATAAGATTATTGCGATCATAATGGTGATGATTTGCAAGGTTTGTTGCATGATGGTTAAGACTGTTTCAGGTGTCATGATTTCTCTCCTGTCTTATTTTTAGACATAAAAGCTTGAAGCTAAAGTGCCCATTATCAGGATCCAACCATCAATTAATACAAACAACATCAGTTTAAAAGGCAGTGAAATAATGATGGGAGGCAACATCATCATACCCATCGCCATCAATACACTCGCCACCACCAGATCGATAATTAAAAATGGGATAAAAATGATAAAGCCTATTTGGAAAGCCGTTTTAAGTTCACTGGTTACAAAGGCCGGTAACAATAGCCGAAATGGAACATCTTGTGCGGTATCCAATTCAGGATGAGCAGCGATATTGGCAAAAAACTCAAGATCACTTTCCCGGGTTTGAGACAGCATAAACACTCTAAAGGGCTGAGCAGATTGTTCAATAGCAGTGGTGACGCCAATTTCACCATCCATATAGGGTTTAACCCCATCAAGATAGGCTGTATTAAAGACCGGATGCATAATAAAAAAAGTTAAAAATAATGCGAGCCCTACCAGCACTTGATTAGACGGTGTCTGCTGAATACCCATTGCCTGCCGCAGTATGGCAAGCACGATAACAATACGTGTAAATGAGGTCATCATCATTAACGCTGCTGGTAATAACGTTAGCACCGTCATTAATGCAAGAATTTGCAAAGTGACAGTATAACTTTGACCGCCATCCTCACCAGTAGCAACCGTTATAGCCGGTATACCTGGTTCAGCAAAAGCTAAAGCAGGCATAAACAGTAATAATAATGTGATAAGACTGCGAATCATGATGATTGTTGTTTTTGCATCATTTGTTGTAGTTTTTCAGCAAACTTACTGGGCGTCGTTGTTGCATTGTCAGTGTGAATCGGTTTTTCAAGAACAAGCAACGTTTGAATTTGTTGTGCGGTCACGCCAACTAAAATTTGTTGTTCACCTACTTGAAGCAGTAGTGCGCGTTCCCGTGTTCCTAATGGCAATCCTGCAATAATTTTCATTTCCCCATTAGCCGTTGCTTGAAAACGGTTAGTACGACGCAATAGCCAAGCTAAAAAGGCAATGGTAATTAATACCAGAACTAATCCAAAAAATGTTTCAAGCAATGCACCTGAGCTGATAGGAGATGTCGTTAATGTTTTAGCTGAACTTATCTTTTCAGTCGTTTCAGCTGCAAAACAAATGCTAGAAATAAGCCATAAGTTTAAGCCGTAAAAAAGGGTAATGATGGTCTTCATTATCTTAGTTTTTTAATGCGTTCATCGGCACTGATAACATCGGTTAATCGAATACCAAATTTGTCATTAACTACCACTACTTCACCATGAGCAATTAATGTTTCATTAACAAGAACATCCATTGGCTCTCCTGCCAGACGATCTAGTTCAACTACTGAGCCTTGGCTTAGTTGCAATAGATTGCGAATGTTCATTTTGGTGCGGCCAATTTCCATTGATATGGTGACGGGTAGATCCAATACCATATCAAGATTCATATCCACATTCATTGCAGGCGCTGAATCATCACTAAGCTGGGCAGCGGGAGCAGTTTGTGCTGTTTCACCATCCGCTTGTTCTTCTAAGGCTTCTGCCCATGGGTCGGCTTCGGCTTCACCTTCACCTTTAGTTTCAGTTTCGCCATCAGCTTGCTCTTCCAAGGCCTCTGCCCATTCATCGGTAGTCTCTTGATCTGTTTGTATTTCTTCTTCACTCATAATTATTCACTCTTTTGCAGCTCAAATATTGGTGTTGCATCAACAGGATGTTCAATCATGTCAGTAATTTTTAATGCAGCCTTATCTTTATGTTCGCCATAAGTGGCATGAAACATGGGAATATCTTCAACACTAGCCACAACAGTTTCAGGCATATCAATAGGCAAAATATCACCAGGTTTTAAATTCAACACTTGGCGTAACGTCATGTCAATATCGATTAATTCAGCAGACATATTGACATCTGCCACTAATAATTCATCTTTTAATGCCGTAGGCCAACGGTCATCATCTCCAGAACGATCACTTTGTAATCCGGTATCTAATAAATCACGAATGGGTTCTAGCATGGAATAAGGCAGTGTAATGTGCATGTCACCGCCGCCGCCATCTAGTTCAATATGGAAAGTGGATACCACCACAACTTCACTAGGGCTCACAATATTGGCAAATTGAGGATTAACCTCATGATTAATGAACTTAAACTCTGCCGGCATGATCGGTGACCATGCTTCATCTAAATCTTTAAAGCATAATAAAAGCAGCATATGAATGACACGTAATTCAGTAGAAGTGAATTCACGTCCCTCAATACGCGCCTGAAAACGGCCTTCACCACCGAAGTAGTTATCGAGGATACTAAAGACTAAATTAGGTTCAAATACAATTAAACCAGTACCACGCAATGGGTTTAGATTAATAAGATTAAGGCTGGTGGGGACAAAAAGGGTATGCACATATTCAGAGAATTTTAAGATCTGAATACCACTAATTGATATTTCAGCAGAGCGTCGTAGCATATTAAATAGGCTAATTCGAAGATGGCGACCAAACCGTTCGTTGATCATCTCTAAGGTGGGCATTCGCCCACGAATAATGCGATCTTCGTTACCAAAGTTGTAAGATCTCGCCTCTGTACTATCTATATCATCAACTTCAGTTTCAATTTCGCCGCCATCCATGCCTGTTAATAAGGCATCGACTTCGTCTTGTGAAAGTATATCGTGAACGGCCATAATATTATTGCATCAAAAAACTAGTGAAATAGATGGCTTCTAAACCATCTTCTATTTGTTCGGCTTTCAGCACCTGATTCGCTTTAGCAAGTACTGCTTGTTGTAATGCTTTAGTACCAGCAGAATTGAGATCGTCATATTTTTGACCGTAGAATAATAAAAGTAATTCATGCTGAATAGCAGGAAGGTGTAATTTGAACGCATCAATAATGAGTTGGTCACGCGCCATGACTTTTAATTTAACCTGCAAAAACCGAACTTCATTATTGCTTTGCTTGGAAAAATTGATATTAAAGGGTGTTTCAACAGTGTAATAAATGGCGGGCGCCTTGGCAGGCATGACTTCTGCGGCTTCGTCATCAGATGCTGCTTCATCATCACCGCCTAACAATAACATAGCACCGACTCCTGCAAGGGCAAGTACCAATACGGCAATAACGATGATAAGTAGTTTTGATTTTCCACCACCACCATCGCCTTCAGTAACCTCAATATCGTCTTGTTGTTCAGCCATTAGAATGGATCCTATTCTTAGTTGTTAATGTTGTTAGCAATTAGTATGCCGATTTATTGCATAATAAAACTAGTGAAATAGACGGCTTCAAGGCTGTCTTTTCCTGTTTCTTCTTTAAAGATCGTTTTGAGTGTTGATAAAGCCGTTGATTGAATTTCTTTTCTGCCAGTCACAGTACTAACAGATTCCATCGTTTGTTCGGTGAATAATGTGCGTAAACTATCATGCAACATTGGCAAATTACGCGAGGCATTGTCAATAATGTCTTGGTCGTAAGACATTAAAGCGATTTTAACCTGTAATAGTCGCATTTCTTTTTTGCTTTGCCGTTGAAAATTGATAGTGATAGGCTCTGGGAATTTATAATAAAGAGCCTGTGGAGACGTTGACTCATCATCTCCAGCCCATATTGGCAATGAAAATAATGACAAACTTAGCAAGGTCAGAGCTAGTAAATTTAAAAGAGAGCGGTGCATGCTTGATATACTCCTTGTTATGAGTGAATAACTGTGTTCAGTTAGAATTATGACAAGCTTATCCGAGCGATGAAAGAGAAAAAGTAACTAAGTGATGAATAAGCAACAAAATAAGCCTCAAACGTGGTGGGATAGTATCGCCACATTGCCCCAATATTTAATACCTCATCATTTTTTTTCGATGATGATGTATAGGCTCACTCGTTGTCAGGCCGTGTGGTTTAAGAATCTATTCATTAAATTTATCATTAAAAACTACCAAGTCAATATTACCGAAGCACAGCAAACTGATTTAAATGCATATCCCAGTTTTAATGCTTTTTTTACTCGCGCTTTACAATCTGGAATACGGCCAATAGCGGCTGATGAGAATGTTGTTGTCTCGCCAGTAGATGGAGCTATCAGTCAATTAGGAAAAATAGATTCAGGCCAAATTGTACAAGCAAAAGGCCGACACTACAGCGTATTAGAACTATTAGGTGGTGACCAAACATTAGCTGAGCAGTTTCAACAAGGACAGTTTGCAACTATTTATTTATCACCCAGAGATTATCACCGTATCCATATGCCGTTGACAGGTAAGTTACAGAAAATGTGTTATATCCCCGGGAAACTATTTTCAGTCAGTCCGCGCACTGCACGTACAGTCCCCAATCTATTTGCACGTAATGAACGTATTGTCACTGTGTTTGAAACACAGCAGGGGCCAATGGTGCTGGTGCTGGTGGGGGCAATCTTTGTGGGCAGCATGGAAACAGTCTGGTCTGGACAAATTACCCCACCTTATGGAAAAGAAATACAGCATTGGACATATCAGGATGAACAAGCAATAACTATCGAGAAAGGTGAGGAGATGGGACGGTTTAATATGGGCTCTACTGTGGTGATCTTGTTACCGGAACAGGCGACTTTATTTCTAGAACAATTGGTGGCAGGAGATAGTCTTAAAATGGGGCAAGCAATAACATAGTTTTGCATGAGGTTATGAATAGTGAATATTTTATTGATTATTCACTAGTACGGGTTTATAGTACTCTCATGATTGAAAATGATATTAGAACCCAAATTCTCAGTGCTGCTGAAGCACGCTTTACGGAGTATGGTTATGGTAAAACCACCATGGCTGAAATTGCCCATGATTGCGGAATGTCTGCCGCTAATCTTTATCGACATTATAAAAATAAGCTAGACATTGGCTCGGCAATGGCAAGATTATTTTTTACTGAGGAATCTCGACATTTGGCAAAAATTGTCCATAGAGATGATCTGAGTTCGGTAGCCAAATTGGAAGCATTTTTGCTGCATTCATTACATCATTGTCACAAGTACTTTACAACGTCACCTCGGATAATTGAATTAGTAGAAGTGATGTCGGTACAAAACCCTTGTGTTTGTGATGACCATCAACAGCAGAAAATTAAGTTATTACAAGAGCTCCTTACGCAGGCGCAAGAAAAGGGTGAGTTTAGGGTTGATGATGTGGTCACTTCAGCAGCGGCAATTCATATGGCAATGCTGACATTTCACCTCCCCATGATGATGCCACGCTATACATTAAAAGAGTTAGAAAATGGGGCAACAACATTATGCAAAATGATCGTAGTAGGTTTGCAATCTCAAACAAACTGAAAATGGTCATCACACTAAATTTTTATCAAAAAACTCAGGATTTAAGATATGAATGATTCATTTACCCAACGCTATTCAAACTTCATCGTATATCATCCGTGGCGGTTATTGCTACTCGCAGTAATAACCATTTTGATGATAGCAAGTGGCGGCCGTTTTTTAGAATTTACGAATGATTATCGCGAATTTTTTAGTGACGATAATCCTGAATTATTAGCATTTGAAGAAATACAAAATACCTTTAGCAAAGCAGATAATGTCATGTTTGTACTGGCGCCACAGGATGGTGATGTCTTTACTAGTGATACATTATCAATAGTAGAAGATTTAACCAAACGTGCTTGGCAGATTCCATTCTCAAGTCGTGTTGATTCGGTCAGTAATTATCAACATACCATAGCCGAAGATGATGATTTGATTGTAGGGGATTTGGTCAGTGATGCAATGTCACTTAATCAAACAGAATTAGAGAATATTCGGCAAGTGGCTATTAATGAACCATTATTAGTACACCGCCTTATTTCGACCAGAGGTCATGTCACTGCTGTCAATGTAACGGTACAGTTGCCTGGCGAAAATTTAAATGAAGTGGAAGAGGTGGTTACCGCTTCACGTGCTTTGCGAGATGAAATCTTAAAGCAGTATCCTGATCTCAAAATTTATCTGAGTGGTTTGTCAATGATGGACAATTCATTTGGTGAATCATCAAAAAATGATATGAAAAACCTTGTGCCGATGATGTTTTTAGTTGTCGTTATTGTTTTAGGTATTTTATTACGGTCATTTACGGCAACAATTTCCACGGTGGTCGTTATTTTCGGAGCAATCTTAATCGGTATGGGCAGCATGGGCTGGTTAGGTTGGAAGATCACGCCGCCTTCAGCCTCAGCACCGACTATTATTTTGACTATGGCAGTGGCTGATGCAGTGCATTTATTAGTCACATTCCTACATAACTTACGCCAAGGACAAGATAAACAAGCGGCAATGCAGGATAGTCTACGGGTAAATCTTCAACCGATATTTATTACTAGTGTGACTACCGCGATTGGTTTCTTGAGTATGAATTTCAGCGATGTACCGCCATTCCATGATCTAGGAAATGTCGTTGCAATAGGTGTGATGGGTGCATTTGTATTATCTGTAACTGTCTTGCCAGCATTAATGATGGTATTGCCAGTACGGAGCATCAGTCGCCAAGTTGAATCATCAGCCATTCATCCAATGAGTAGATTATCTGATTTTGTCATTATTAATCGTCGTGGATTGTTATGGGGGATGGGAGCTTTGGCTTTAGTATTGATCAGTCTATTGCCGCTGAACAAATTAGATGATCAATTTGTTGAATATTTTGATGAAACGGTCGAGTTCCGACGTGATACTGATTTTGTGGTTGAGAATATGAATGGTATTTATGATATTCATTATTCGCTGCAACAAGGAGAAAGTGGCGGTATCAGTGAACCTGCCTTTTTAGCAAAAGTAGAATTGTTTGCTAATTGGTTGCGAAGTCAGGATCAGGTCATTCATGTTAATACCATCACTGATACCTTTAAACGCCTCAATAAAAGTATGCATGGTGATGATCCAGCCTATTATCGGCTGCCAGAAAGTCGTGAATTAGCAGCTCAATATTTATTGTTATATGAATTATCACTACCTTACGGTTTAGATTTGAATGATCAAATTGATATTGATAAAAGCTCAACACGGCTGACAGTGACATTTGAGAATTTATATACCGAAGAAGTATTAGCGTATGAGAAAAAAATTGCTGCCTGGTTAGAACAAAACATGCCGGAAATAGATGCGATAGGAGCAAGCGCTACTATTATGTTTGCCCATATAGGTAAACGTAATGTTCAGAGCATGCTATTGGGCACCACAATTGCCTTAGTCTTTATTTCTTTCATATTAGTATTAGCATTACGTTCTTTCCGTGTTGGATTGATCAGTTTGGCTCCAAATTTAATACCAGCAGGGATGGCATTTGGTATTTGGGGATTAATGGTTGGCCAAGTTGGTTTATCGCTATCCGTCGTAACCGGGATGACCTTGGGTATTGTGGTCGATGATACCGTCCATTTCTTAAGTAAATATCTGCGAGCACGGCGTGAAAAAGGTTTAGATAGCCAAGAGGCAGTACGTTATGCCTTTAATACGGTTGGAGTGGCACTTTGGGTGACTTCGCTAGTCTTAGTCGCAGGCTTTATTGTCTTAGGGCAATCTCATTTTGCATTGAATGCACATATGGGACTGATGACAGCGGTAACCATTTCCATAGCATTGATTATGGATTTCTTATTCTTACCACCGTTATTAATGAAATTAGAGGAAAAAAAACATGCGTAATTGGATCTTATTATTATCGCTGCTGATGGTCATGCCGTTAGCGCAAGCGGAAACAGATGAACAAAAAGGCTTAGCAATCATCACTGAATCGGATAATCGCGATAAAGGTTGGCACGATAGCTCAGCAAATATGCTAATGACCTTACGTAATCGCCAAGGAAAAGAAAGTATCCGTGAGATTCGTATAAGTAATCTTGAAGTCGATGGTGATGGGGATAAAGGCTTAACCGTATTTAACAAACCGAGAGATGTAAAAGGTACCGCATTCTTAACCTACTCACATTCACTTGATCCTGATGAGCAGTGGCTATTTTTACCAGCATTAAAAAGAGTAAAACGAATTTCATCTAGCAATAAATCAGGCCCATTTATGGGTAGTGAGTTTGCTTATGAAGATATCAGCTCGTTTGAAATTCCAAAATATAGCTATTTATATGTGCGAGATGAAGTACTAGATGGCATGGACTGTTTTGTAGTGGAAACACGGCCACAATATAAACATTCAGGCTATACCAAAAGCCATGTTTGGATTGATAAAAAAGAGTATCAAATCAGAAAAATAGACTTCTATGATCGCAAAGATACGTTATTGAAAATTCAGCGGTTTACGGATTATCAACAGTATCTTGATCAATACTGGCGTGCGCACACCATGACGATGGAAAATCAGCAGACAGGTAAGTCAACCACACTGCAGTGGAGTGATTTCACCTTCCAAAATGGTCTGACAGACAAGGATTTTGAGAAGAATGATCTCAAACGTCAACGTTAAATTTAGCGCTGTTTTTTGGCTGATTTTGGTTGTCAGTCTTGCAGTTTATTCCACAGTTAATGCTGCTGAGTGGTCAGGCTATAGTGCTGCTGAATATCGTTATTTTCAGCATGAATCACTGAATGATGACCCAGGTCAACATGATTTTTCTGTCGTATTGGCGCCTGAATTTTATCATGAGTGGAATGATGGCCAACAGAGTTTGCTTATCTCACCATTCTTGCGAGTTGATAGTGAAGATGCACAGCGTACGCATGCCGACTTACGAGAAGCACTTTGGTTAATTGTCGAAGATGATTGGGAATTACGGCTTGGTGTCGGCAAAGTTTATTGGGGTGTCACTGAATCTCAGCATTTGGTGGATGTCATTAATCAAACAGATTTAGTCGAAAATTCCGATACCGAAGATAAATTAGGCCAACCGATGGTCAATCTCAGTTTATTCCAAGACTGGGGAACGATAGATTTATTTGTATTACCGTATTTTCGTGAACGCACATTTGCAGGCAAAGACGGACGATTGCGTAGCCAACTAGTGGTCGATACCGATAGGTCACATTATGAGTCTGGTGCAAAGCGGCATCATTTAGATTTTGCTGTACGTTGGTCTCACTCTATTGGAGATTGGGATATTGGTTTATCTCATTTTTACGGTACAAATCGTGAACCTTTATTGTTGCCAAATCAAACATTCAGTAAATTAATTCCCTTCTATGAGGTAATGCATCAGACAGGATTAGATATACAACAAACAACAGAATCATGGCTGTGGAAATTAGAAATCATTCGACGAGAAACCTCTTCCGACACCTTTACTGCATTAACCGGTGGCTTTGAATATACATTTTATGGAGTGTTTGATAGCGATATTGATGTAGGAATCATTGCCGAATATTTATTTGATGATCGTGACAACGAATTAGCAACACCATTTGAAAATGACATTTTAATGGGTACACGCTTGGCGTGGAATGATGAACAATCTACCGAATTATTGTTTGGCGTTATTCAAGATCTCGATAGTAGTGATAGAGCATGGAATATCGAAGCCAGCCGTCGAATTGGCGATCGATGGAAACTCTCTTTAGAAGCGCGTATCTTTAGTGTAGATACACCGACAAATGCACTATTCCAAATCCGTGAAGACGACTATCTTCAGCTAGAATTAGCACGATATTTTTAACGCTCGTCATTCTCATACACACTAGAATCTAGCTGGGCGAAGTAGAATTTTCGGGGTGAAATCTGAGGTATATTTCCGTCCGTCCTGAGCTGGTCGGAGGATGGTATGCCGTTGCTACATGGCGTTCATTTCTTTTGCGTGCCCCAAAATAAACAGAACCAAAGGAAAATATGCAGGAGCATATTTTGAGTGCGAGGCAACCCTATTGGGGGTGAAATATAGGGAGGTATTTCATCAAAAGAGCACCCATTATCACCCTATTACCAAAACATAACCTATCTGGTGGCATGAGCGAAAACTCGCTAATGCTCGCCCTATATTTTGGAGGCGCTAAAATGGATCAGTAAGAATCAATTTAGCGACACTGTTGATTCATGTCTTCTACGGTATACGATCATTATTATTAACAATATGCAGGCAACCGAGATAACCAGTGGGAATAATACCGTTGTAATTGAATAGTGCTCCAAAGCCATTATGACGATAAGATTACGAGCAGCGAAAAGTGAAAAGAACAACAATGATTCTGAAAATGGATGCTCATAAGCTTTTCTAATGGTTGGGCCAAAACCGAGAAGATCAACGGTTGTCAAAATAACCACCGCCCACAGTGGATCAGATGTTAAATACCAAAATGGCAATGATGATATTGCTGCTATAAAAAACACCCAATCTAGACCGGTGATCGTAATATCAGCTCGCTTTATAAATGCCAATAATGCGATAAATAGAGTAATGATGCCAGAAATACCGATAGGCCATGCACCCACGCCAGCATTGTCTTGAAGTTGAGCCAGAAATACGATGAAAGTAGTGACTCCCCAAATAAGCCAAGAAAACACATGAGGCTTTATAGTGCCTTGAATGATTGAACGAATGTAGGGAATAAAAGCGATAAAAGTGATCACAATAGCAATGGCACTTAAACTCTCTTTAGATAACATGGTTTCCTCATTAAAAAGCCAGATTAGGGTTCCCCGATCTGGCTTTGATTTTTTTGGTTTTTAAACCTTAGATTTCATTACGCCATTGATGGCATGAATCATCAAAGATTTGGCTAACCTCATCGGGGCCCCATGTGCCTGCAGGGTAGGTATGAACAAAGTCTTGTTCTTTAGACCATTTTTCAATAATCGGGTCAACCGCTTTCCATGCTAAATCAACTTCATCAGCACGTAAGAATAATGAGCGATCACCTAAAATAGCATTGAGGATCATGGCTTCATAGGCATCTAATTTGTGTTTTTCATCTTCATGTTCAACCGTTTCTAGGCCAACCGTGTGGGCGGTAATTTCCAAGCCAGGTTCTTTAGCTTGTAATTCAATACGTAGGGTATTGTCCGGTTGCAAACCCATAATGATCCAGTTAGCGTGACTATTGCCGATATCTGTTCCTTTAAACAATTCTTGAGGTGGTTTTTTGAAACGAATCGCAATCATTGCTTTTGATTCAGGCATGCATTTACCCGTGCGTAGGTAAAATGGTACATCGCGCCAGCGCCAGTTATCAATATACAGTTTCATCGCAGCATAAGTTTCGGTCACACTGTTTGCTGGAGCATCATCTTCTTCTAAATAACCTTGTTGCGCTTTGCCTGCAACGGTACCGGCAGCATACTGGCCACGAAAGGCATGGCTATCAACCAAGTCTTCAGTGATAGGGCGAATTGATTTAAGCACTTTCACTTTTTCATCACGCAAAGATTCATCATTTAAGTCTGCGGGTGGTTCCATCGCAATTAATGTCATCACTTGTAATAAGTGGCTTTGAATCATGTCACGCATGGCACCTGAGCCATCATAATAACCAGCACGACCACCGACACCTTGTTGTTCGGCATGAGTGATTTGAACATGGTCGATGTAATTACGGTTCCACAATGGTTCTAATAATAGGTTGGCAAAGCGGAATACTAGAATATTTTGTACGGTACTTTTACCGAGGTAATGATCAATACGATAAGTTTGTTTTTCAGTAAAATTACGGCTTAATACTTGTTCTAAGTCGGCAGCGCTTTTTTGGTCGTAACCAAACGGTTTTTCGACAACCAGATGGCGCCAGCCATTATCTTCTTTATTAAGCCCAACCGCAGCAAGGTTGTCACCGACAACGCCAAATAAAGAGGGGCTGATCGATAAGTAAAATACGATATTATCAGGGAAAGCATTGGCAGGATCATCTAATAGTGTTTTTAGATCTTGATATGACGCCGCATCATTAATATCATTTTTGAAATAGCTTACTTTCGCTAAGAAATCATCAAGTGCAACACTATCTACACCATTGCGAGCTTTTGATGATACATGGTCACTGACTTGGGCTTTCCAATCCTCTTGAGCCACCTCTCTACGGCCCATACAAATAATTTTAGTATCATCTGTTAAACGATCTTCAATATTAAGATGATAGAGTGCTGGCAGTAGTTTCTTCTTTGAAAGATCGCCAGTGGCGCCAAAAATAATGATTGTACAAGGTTTCATGTTGTCTCCCGTTGCAGGCGGTAATGAAGCCTGAACCGTATAGTATATAATTATGCGATTATACCAATTTTTAGGAGCATGACGTGGGGAAAATTCTGTTTGCCAGTAGTGAGGTTCATCCTTTAGTTAAGACTGGTGGTTTAGCGGATGTTTCTGCGAGCTTACCGATTGCATTACGTAAGAATGGCCAAGATGTACGTATTATTATGCCGGCCTATCGTCAATGTTTAGAAGCACTGACTGAAATTCAAACAGTTGCAACCATTAAATTAGAAGGTTTTCATCTTCCCGTTGAAATTCTACAGTCAACATTGCCGGATAGTGATGTACCTTTATGGTTAGTACATTCACCAGAACATTTTGATCGTGAGGGTGGGCCTTATGGCAAAGCAGGAGAGGGCGACTGGCCTGATAATGCAGCACGATTTGCCTTGTTTTCACGTGCGATTGCAGCCTTAGCAACCAATCAAGCTGGTTTGGATTGGCAGCCTGATTTATTGCATTGTAATGATTGGCAAACAGGCTTAGCACCGGCATTAATTTATGATGTACCACATCGGCCTGCAACAATATTCACTATCCATAATTTGGCCTATCAAGGCTTATATTCACGTGACGTGTTCGAGATGTTGGATTTGCCTAAACCATTTTGGCATAGCGATAGTTTAGAGTTTTATGATTTATTGTCTTTTATGAAAGGTGGGCTCATTTATGCCGATCATGTCACCACAGTCAGCCCAACTTATGCTCAAGAGATCTGTACATACGAATTTGGCTATGGCTTAGAAGGCTTATTATCTGAGCGAGCGGTAGACGGTGAATTAACCGGTATTCTTAACGGAATAGATAATGATGAATGGAATCCTGAAACCGATTCACACCTAGCCAAAGGCTATTCAATTGAGACGCTTCGCAATAAATTAGAAAATAAAGCGGATATCCAAAGTTATTTTTCATTGCCAGAAAAAGAAGATGTACTGGTGATGGGATTAGTGAGCCGTTTGGTGTCACAAAAAGGTGTTGATCTTACTTTAGATGCAGTAGAGAGTTTATTAGAAGCTGGGGCCAATATTCAATTAGTTTGTTTGGGTAGTGGTGAACCGGCATATGAACAAGATTTACGGGTATTAAGATCACGTTTTCCTGATAAAGTGGGTGTTCAAATTGGTTATGATGAATCATTAGCCCATAAGATTGAAGCGGGAGCCGATATCTTTTTAATGCCATCACGTTTTGAACCTTGCGGCCTGAATCAGTTGTATAGCTTGCGTTATGGCACGCTGCCAGTAGTCCGAGATACCGGTGGTTTAGCAGATTCAGTTGTTGATTCCACGGAAGAAACACGCAAAGATGAAACAGCAACCGGCTTTAAATTTGTAGACAGTACGGCAGAAGCATTAGAAGAATGTTTGCTACAAGCGATTGATTTATTCCAACACCCACGCATTTGGCGCAAGATGGCTATTACTGCGATGGAACAAAATAATAGTTGGGGAAAGAGTGCTAAAGCCTATGAAAAGCTATATGTGTTGTGTTGTAGCAAGGGATATTAATCTCTCATTACACAATGAACAATAATCCTAATGCAATCGCGGCAGGTAGCGCCTGAATAAACAGGATACGTTTGTTGGCAGTTAAACCGCCATAGATGCCAGCAATTACAATGCAACTTAAAAAGAACAGTAATATTGCAGTGCCAGCATTGCCCAGTAACAGTCCCCAGATCAATCCTGCCGCCAAAAAACCATTATATAAACCTTGATTAGCTGCCAAGGTTTTTGAAGCGGTAGCAAACTCTTTGGTTAAGTTAAATGTTTTTCGACCATAAGGTTTGTCCCATAAAAACATTTCAAGTACTAAGAAATAGAGATGTAATAAGGCTATTAGAGCAACGAGTCCAGTGATAATCAGAGTCATGGTATTGTCCTTATTTGTTGATAATGCGGGGTCTGAAGCAAGTATTTGATAGCCTCTTGGATAGGGCCAGCCATATCCCCAGCGAAATTGTGTCGGCCAATAGGGCGAACCACCGACTCTAACACCCGATAACATCAGCTCAGCAATAACGGGCTCACCAAGCGCTGAAACACATTCTTTTAAAGCGAGATCGGCATCAAGTCGTTGTTGAAAGCTACCACCTTGCCAATAGGTTTTATCATGTTCAGAACAACATGATAACCACAATTCTTGTTGCTGTAATGTACCATCCGGAAAGGCACTGCAACCATCGGATGTAAACGGTTTGATTTGTTCTGCATGGGTAATACTGGTGAGAGCGAACAATAGTAGCCATAACATTCTCATGATTTACTCTCATTTTGCATGCTAACAACTTGTTGAGTAATAAACATGATCAATAATACCGCAGCACCAAAAACATATAAACCAGCATGGATTTGAATGCTGGCAATAGCGCCTAATTTAACCGTCATAATAAGCACGGCAACGACCAACACATCTAACATTGCCCAGCGGCCATAATCATGCATTAAATGCAGTAATTTTTGTTGTTGGTCAGGATGAGTTGTATTAGGCTGAAGTAAATTAAACAATAAAATAATTTTAGCGACCGGCAGTAAAATACTGAAAATGGCAATAATAATAAATAATAAAATTTGGCCATCTTGAATAAGCTGCCAAATACCAGAAACAATCGATACCGAATTGTTGATGAGCAGAAATTTGGTCATCGTTAACATGGGTAGAACAAAACCAGCTAATAACAGTACTGAGGTAAAAAAAAGTAACCAGCGTAGCAGTTGAGTATTAAGTTGAATCATATGTCTACTTGGGTCCTAGTTTTCTTTTCCATCCGTGATGAGCTTGTCGAACCACAATATTAAATATCTATCTTTCGGCCTTCGATAAATTCAGGATGTACGGAGTGTATAGAAAACTTAAAATAAATATTTTTCATCCTTATGAAATTCTTAACGATCTTTCTTGGCGATATAACGCGGTTTATCTGATTTTTTCTTCGACTTCGCTTTATTGGTTTTTGATTTAGGTTCAAAACCTTTCAATTTAGCAATCGGTAATTTTGATTGTAGATGAAACTCAATTCGTTCTAGGTTCTTGAGATCATGATGTTCAACCAAATTAATCGCTGTACCGACTTGCTCGGCTCGGCCAGTTCGCCCGATACGATGAATATAAATATCACCTTTAAAAGGCATATCATAGTTAATCACGTGGCTAATATTGGTTAAATCTAAACCCCGTGCAGCGACATCTGTTGCCACCATGACTTTGATTTGGCCTAAGCGAAATTTTCGTGTTTTATCTCTACGGATTGCCTGATTAAAATCTCCATGCATCACTTGAGCTGAAATATTGCGTGATTGTAGCCATTGCGTAATTTCATCAGCACGTTCTTTCTTATTGCAAAAAACAATGGCGCTTTGGCAAGCCTCATCGCTTATAAATGCTTGTAGTAATGCCTGTTTATGTTCTTTGTTATCGGCAAAATAAACAGTTTGTGATACTTGATCTGATTTCTGGTTAGCGGCATCAATTTGAATAATTTCTGCATCAGCCAATAACTCTTCAGCAAATATTTCAACGCCACTTCCGGCGAGAGTTGCTGAAAATAAGCAGGCTTGAAAACCATCCGCAATGGTCGCAAGTAAAGCCAGCACATCTGGCCCTAAGCCCATATCAAGCATACGATCAGCTTCATCAATAATGACCATATCAATATCGGATAGATCTAATGCTTCATCAGAGACTAAATTGAGTAATCGTCCTGGTGTGCCGATCACAATGTCGCAAGCCTGATGCAAAAACTCGACTTGTTTAGCTTGTGAAAACCCACCGGTCATAATGACGGTATTAATATCAAGCTGTTTGCTTAGTTGATTGACCACATGTTGAATTTGAAAGGCTAATTCGCGCGTGGGAGCCAACATCAAGACTTTTGGTTGTTTATTCTTATTGGGTTGATCAATTAATTGTTGCAGAATAGGCAATACAAATGCGGCCGTTTTCCCGGTGCCGGTTGCTGCACCAGCCAAGATATCTTTGCCTTCCAAGATACTAGGAATGCTCGCTTCCTGAATTGCTGTTGGTGTTACAAATTTAAGATGTTTGAGTTCAAGCAATAGCCTGTCATCAAGCATAAGATCATCAAATGTCATAGGGTAAAATTACTTATTTTATTTGGTAGGCGATGACATTGCCGGACAACATCATAGGAATAATGATCAAGCCTTGATCGGTAAGTACAGTATGATCCGCACTGCCCTGTTCTAGAGATAATAGTGTTGTAGTTATTCCTGAAGGAGTAATGTGTAATAGCTTACCTAGCATCCAATCAGTCACATAATAGTTGTCGTGACCATCAGCTTCAACACCATCCAGATTACCGGCAGGTGTTTTATCACCAAGGCTTTCAAGCTGTTTAGTCGCAATATCAATAGTTTTTAAATGTCCAGCAATAGCCGTGGCAAAACCATCGGTCATATTGCCCCAACTACCAACAATTAATTTATTACCTTCGACAAGCAAGCCATTTGGCGCCTCTAAGCGCCCATCTTGTAACCAAACAGAAAACGTACCAGAACAGAGGCAATGAATCGTATTAGTTAACATATCAGACACGTAAATATTACCATTACCATCGCTGGCAACGTCATTAAGGAACTTGGCTTTAGGCGCGAGATAGCGCTGCTGTATTTTATTGTTTTTAATATCAATTTTGACTAATTCATTGATATCAGCAACATAAAGTATGTCATCAACAAGAGTCATGCCTTTAGGGGCATTGAGTCCATCCAGCCAATGTTGATTAATCAATTCACCCTTCAATGATAATTGGGAGATATAGCCATTACCATCAGCCTCATTGGGGTCACCGTTAACATTCGAGACATAAAGCAGCTGGCGTTTTGGGTCATAAATGACAGATTCGGCTTGTTCAAATACCGAATCACTTTGCCATGCTGGCAACAAGGTGGGACTAGCGGCTAGGGTTAAGCTTGGTAATAGTATTAAAAGCCAAGATGTGATTAATTTCATAACAATCTCTTGTGGGTGTTTAAGCGGATTATGATACCACTCATTATCCGTAAAGATACTAACAATACCCTTGGGCAGAAGGCTGGAAAATATCATATACTCAAGGTAACTATCCTTATTATTATAAAAAATATGTAGCGTGGCTCAGTAAAATGCACTTATTAGATACTAATGCAAAAATAGAATCACTTACTTTAGATGTTCAACAAGATCTTGAGTCTAAAGCGGCCATTGAGCTAGGGAAAAGGGCCGAGGCCATAATTTTTGCTTACCCATTTGCGGTCAGCTTATTTTTATGGAATCAGTCATTAATTGCTGAACATGGTCAGTGGTTAATACCAATATTCGTGGCATTATTAGCGATTAGTTTGTTACGGTTTAAATTTTCTAGACGTTTAGTTAAACTCGGAAATGATGCGTTATTAAACGACCGTAACCAATATATTACGTATTCACTATTGACAGCATTATTACTGGGTTTGTTTTCAGCAACGCTTATTTTTCGTACTGGATTATCAACCCTCAGTATTGTTATGCTGATGGTAACCACAGGCTTGGTGAGTGGGGCTCTTGCATCAATGACACAATACCGGATATTGGTTTTTGTATTTATGAATCTTATCTGGCAGCCAGTCAATATTGTCACGTTATATATTGGGTTTACTTCTAATCAGAATGGCTTATTGATATCGGCACTCATTCTCGTTCACCTTGCTTTTTTTGCATTTATTGGCAAGCGAATGTCCGAAGAATATTGGCGAGCACTACTCGACCAAGCTGAGCTTAAGGTATTGACAAAGGAGCTGGTATCACACCGAGATAATTTACAATCCGTTATCACCCACAGAACACAGGAATTGAGGGTTGCCAAGGAAAGGGCAGAAGCGGCAAACCAAGCTAAATCTGAATTTTTGGCTCAGATGTCCCATGAGCTGAGGACACCAATGCATGGCATTCTCAGCTTTTCAAAATTTGGAATGAATAAAGTTGAATCAGCACCGACAGAAAAATTACTTGAGTATTTCACTAATATCAATATTAGTGGTGAGCGTTTATTACTGCTATTAAATGATTTATTGGATCTATCAAAGATAGAAGCAGGTATTATAGAATTTTCTTATGAACAGCATGATTTACACAAAATATTGCAAAGCTGTTTGCTTGAGCAGGCGGGACAGATAAAAGAAAAAAGATTGAATGTTGATATTAAAGTCTTAACGGGAAATGTGACGGCAGAAATGGATGGCCCTAAAATTGGCCAGGTCATTTTAAATTTATTATCGAATGCGATTAAATTCACCCCTAAATCAAGCACAATCACTGTCACAATAAGTGATGCTACGGTCAAAATAAGCCCACTTGAATCCAACCAAGTCATCGCGGCGTTAAAATTTGCGATTGAGGATGAGGGAGAAGGCATTCCAATTGAAGATATGAATATAGTATTCGATCATTTTATCCAAAGTAGTACAACACAGCACTTCACCGGTGGCACAGGGTTGGGCTTGGCTATTGCAAAAGAATTTATTGATGCTCATGGTGGTATGATTCAAGCAGTAGAATCTTCACAAGGTGCAAAAATAGTGTTTATCATCCCGACCAAACAAGCAACTTCAGCGGTTATTTGATGAGTACTGAACACCAACAATATCAGGCGAAAATATTGATTATTGATGATGAGCCAATGAATTTAACGATATTAGAAGATATTCTTAGCTCTGAAGGCTATGTCAATATTGTCTGTGAGCAAGATTCAATAAAAGCAATTGAAAGCTATCAGCAGCAACACTTTGATTTGGTATTACTCGATCTCAACATGCCTAAAAAAACAGGTTTTGACGTGATGGAGAGCTTTCACGCTTTTAATCTTGATCTCCCGCCACCAGTTTTGGTGCTTACCGCACTAAATGATTCACGTACAAAACTGAAAGTATTGAGGGGGGGGGCAAATGACTTTATAACCAAACCCTTTGATTACGAAGAAGTCATTAGTCGAGTCAATAACCTCGTTATGATGCAACTCAGTAAGAAACAGTTGTTGGATAATAATGAAAGCATATTGTCATTATTGCGTTCAGAAATGGAAATAGAGTTTCAATCTTTAGATCTATCACCAGAAGTAGAAGCTAAATTACTTGCAATAGTCAGTGCGACAGATAAATAATGGCTGAGAAATACACAATTCTTGTTGCTGATGATGAACCTATGAACCAACTCATCATGCATGAGTTACTTGAAGATGAATTTGACTTACTTTGTGTTGATAATGGGCTTGCATGTATAGATTCAGTAAAACACCAGCGGCCTGATCTGATATTAATGGATGTTAATATGCCTGAAATGAATGGCTTAGAGGCGACACGCCAGATTAAGTTAATAGACGGCTGTTCAGACCTCCCCATAATATTGGTTTCTGTTCTAGCATCCAAATCAGAAGTTGCAATAGGATTAGCCGCGGGAGCAGAAGGTTATATTACCAAGCCTTTTGATGATACGACGCTAATGGAAGCAATACGAACATTCCTTAAATGACCTTTTCTCGTAGTGATTAAATAGCATGGATGACCATCGCATTCAACAGCCCCTAACTGTTCCATGGCAGAAAAGTTTATTAGCTAAGATAAAACTTTGGATTTTAATCTTAATGGTTGTTGTATTTGCCTTTTCCCATTTGCTTTTACAGAAACACATTGAGCCATTACTTGAAAAACCGGACTTGGCTTAGCAATTTGCAAGGAAATAATGACAGCACATCAAGGAAAAATATGGGCTGAACATAATCCGAAAGGCGGTGCGATATTGATGTTGTCTCTTCCTAAAACAAAGCAGAGCTAAGGTAAATTAGCGCCCAATAACGCAATGCTTTTCCGATTGTTACCAATAAAATAAATACTCCAAAAGGCATGTGCATCATTCCTGCTATCAACGTCAAAGGATCTCCAACCACGGGAACCCAAGCAAATAATAAGCTCCATTTTCCATAACGATTGAACTGCTGTTCAGCATTGTTAGTTTGTTGAGATGACAAGCGAAACCAATGATGCAAGATAGTGTCGGCACCCCAGCGGCCAATAGCATAATTGACCACCGAACCAGCCACATTAGCAATAGTAGCAATGAGCAGTAATGCGACTGGATTTTCTCCTGCAATTAATAAAGCCGATAGTACCAACTCAGAACTTAGTGGCAAAAGTGTGGCGGCCAAAAAAGCCGACAAGCCTAATCCAATAAGACCATATTCCGCGAGCCAATCCATATTGTTAGGCTTGTAATACCATAATGCTACCAACAACCATAACTAGGCAAGCTGCTAGCCTCCGAGCGAAATGTTGTTCATTAAAAATGCGATAACCAAGAAAGACTTGTAATACCATGCCAAGTTGGAACAGTGCCAGTGAATAGGCAATGAGCAATTGTGAAAATACAAGCATTGTCATATATTGCATCAAAAATATAAGAATACCGAGATAGAGAAAATCATAAACATGCTTTTTCGATTGCTCATAGTCTTTAATAAAGTTATCTTTTAAAAAGACAGTATGTACGACAGCGGCTAATGGCAAACCAAGCAAACACCAAAATACAGTAGTTGATATAGCATCACCGGCAACCACGGCATTTTTTAACGGCAATGTTCCAATAGAAAATAGTAAGATCGATAAGAAACGATATTGCACCCCACGTTCTGATAATAAATTTAATAAACGGTTTGCACGGATATGCTTTGTTGATGGAAATAGAAAATAACTGCCTAAAACAATAATGCCAATCCCTAGAAAACCTTGTAAATTTGGTATTTCGCCAAGGAAAATCATGGCCAAAAACATTGAAATAACAATTTTATAGGCATTGAGTGGCCCAAATACTGATAAGTCTGTTTTCGACAAAGACATGACAAGAAATAAGGTGCCGGCCATATCTAATAATGCGGCAAAAAAGATATTAATCCAGAATGTTGTGCTGAGAGAGAAAGGATTAAACGTCCATAGTAATGGTATACAAATAATGCTGAGCACCACATAGGATGCCATCACAATAAAAAATGGATGGAGCTGGTAGTTGGTTAGTTTTTTCTGAAAAACATTGGCAAATGATGAAAATAGTAACCGGCCAAAAACAACAAGCAATTCCACCTAATGGTGTTCCTCAGCCGGATGGGTTTGATATTCATTATTCTCATCCACTTGATATCGGTTAAACACACCATAATGACCCTCATGGCCGAATTGAAAAACAATAAAATTATCTTTACGTTCCCCTACTTCCATTCCTGGCGTACCGACAGGCATTTGAGGCACCGACAAACCTGCGATATCAGGTTTTTCAACTAATAAGCGGCGGATGTCATCCGCTGGGACATGGCCCTCAATAATATAACCATTAATGATCGCGGTATGGCATGAAGTCATTTGCTTAGGTAATTTAACGGCCTCCTTAACATCGGCCATATTATTTGTTAGTACATCAAGAACGTTAAATTTATTTTCTTCTAAATGTGCTATCCATTTGTGGCAACAATTGCAACTGGGATTGCGATAAACTTTGATGTCAGAGGGTGTTAGTGTCGTGGCAAAAGCATTAATAGAAAAGACTTGAAAGATGATAAGAAATAGGGTGTTCATAAAGAAAGATATCGACACTATAGCTGTTTAAATAGCTTAGAAAATGCTTGCTTAGCGACAGTGCTTTGTGTGTTTTTATGCAAAACAAACTGTATCTTATCATAGCTCGATTTAAGCTGATCAAGTGCTGGTTTAGCTTGAATAACATCATTATCTTGATGTTTTTTGAACAATTCCGTTGCTAAGGAAAATAGCTCATCATGCGCCAAAGTAAGCTCACCTAACCATGCGGGGTCAAATAAATTTTCTTCTTCAAAACGGTTGAGCCAGACACCCAGATGACATTTAGCAAAATAGTGCTCAAAGCCACTTCCCCCCTCGGTAAGAAGCTCATTACAGACATTGCTAAACCAGTGTGCAGTGGTTAGCTGTAGCAATATAATTTTATGGTGCTGCAATGACAGTTGTTGCTGGCCATATTTCAACCAATATTGATTAGGAGTGTAGTTGGCAAGCCATGCTGGAATATCATCAGCAGGAATGGGGGGTGATATTCCATAGCCTTGTGCATCATTACAGCCCATAATGAGTAGCATTAAACCATGAGCATCTGTTTCGACACCTTCGGCAATAACGTCACGGTTAAAGGCTTTAGTTAAACCAATGATGCCTTCAATAATGCTGTAATCATTTGGATCATCCAATAAATCCCGAACAAATGTTTGGTCAATCTTGATGGTACTAGCAGTGAGGTTTTTCATATGGGTTAATGATGAATAGCCCGTGCCAAAGTCATCGAGGGCAACATTAACACCTAATGCATTTTGACAACTTTTAATAATGCTACTGATAGTATTAAGATCACCCAATGCACTGCTTTCTAATATTTCCAACTGTAAATTTTGAGAGTTCACATCGGGATGTTTTTCCAGTCCTTCATTCAATTGATCGAGGAAAATGGCCGATTTTAGATGGTGAGAAGAGATATTGATACTCACTTCAAGCTTTATACCTTGCTGCTGCCAATTATCAAGTTGCTGCAAGGCTTCATTGATAACCCAACCACCTATCTGGATTTCTAAATCAGAGTCTTCAATAATAGGTAAAAAGTCTAATGGTCGGATTAAGCCTTTTTCAGGATGAATCCAACGAATTAATGCTTCCACACCGAACACTTTCCCCGTTCTCATATTTACCTTAGGTTGGTAATACAACTGAAACTCGTTATTAGTTAAAGCCTGGTCGATGGTTTGAAGTTGTGTTTGTTTTTGAATGATTTTTTGATCACTAATGGTGCTGAATAGCTGTTGTTGATTTTTACCTGTCAATTTAGCTTGATACATTGCCTGATCAGCATGGCGTAATAAGGTATCTAATTCAGCGTTATCAAGTGGATAGATGGTGGCACCAATGGATGCACTGATTTTATGAGGGTAATCATTGATAATATACGGTTGTACTAAGGCATGGCGGATGCGTTCTAACATCTGATTACATTGTGAAAATGATTCGATATCACGCAGTAACAAGGTGAATTCATCACCCCCTTGACGGGAAATAGTATCTTCTTCTCTGATAGTTTTTTCGAGCCTACGCGCTACATCGATTAATAATTGATCGCCGACTTCATGACCATAGTTATCATTCACCGGTTTGAAGTTATCTAAATCAAGGAAACAGATCGCCAACATAGTACCAGTACGATGACTGTGGCCAACAGCTTGTTTAAAACGGTCAGCGAAGAGCATTCGGTTCGGTAGCTGGGTGAGTGCATCATAATGTGCCATTAGCATGAGTTTTTCTTCTGCTTTTCTACGTTCAGAGATATCACGAACGGTGGCCTGTATTAGCGTTTTGTTATTGATTGTTAATACACTAAGTAATATATCTGCAGGGAATGTCTCACCCGTATCGAGACGTTTGTGAAGCCATTCAAAATGGTGTTTTTTCTTCTCTATTACTTTGGCAATATGTTGGTTAGCAAGTATCATAGAACTTGTGCCACAGGGCTGTTCTACAGGGGAAACATCGGCTACGGTTTTGGTACGAAACTCCTCTACGGTACGGCATCCAAAAAGTGTTAATGTGGCTTCGTTACCATCAAGAAAACAGTCATTATCAGAGATCATTACAGCATCATTGGTCGAATCGAAAAGTGTGCGAAATTTTGTTTCTGAGTTTTTTAAATCTTCTTTGGCGTGTTTCTCTGTAGTAATATCCATATGAATACCGACCATCCGAAGAGGCTTGTTACTTTCGTCTCTATTAATAATTCCGGCCATCGAACGGAACCATGCCCACGGACCATCTTTTGTCTTTATTCGATATTCTATTTCTCCTATGTCATTTGTCTTGAGACATTCATTCCAAGTATTCAAGACCGATTCCAGATCCTCTGGGTGAATATTGTCCTGCCATTTTTGCAAGCTAGGTTGGAAATGACTAGGTTTAAACCCTAATAAGCGAGGATATTCATCACTGACTAATATTTCACCAGTTTGAATATTCATATCAAACCAGCCTTGGTGAGCAATATTAAGAGCAAAATCAAGACGCTTTAAACTGTCATTTAACTCATCTGTTCTTTCTGTGATGAGTTGTTCACGTTGTTTTACTTCAGTACTTAATTCTGATACCAACTGATCATTTTTGTGTTGTAGTTGAAAACCACTTTGTATATTTTGGTGAGTATTACGTTGTAGGGAAATCAGCATTATATAAAGGATAAAAACCGAAGCTGCTAAATAATAGGAAACAGAGGTGCCAGAATAGATAAGAACCGAGCTAAGAGCGATAAATTGAGGAAATGTATTGGCAAAAAATGCCGGTGTCCATGCCGCTAAAACAGGGACAGCGGTGGATATTACACCACATGCAATAATAAGAAATATAACGTTAAATGTGGCATCGTCGCTAAGTAGATAAAATAAGCTAAAACAGGCCCATGCAATACCAATAAAGAAGGTGATAAGAGTAAAAGTCTGTAGCCAAGGTTTTACATCTTCAGGTTTTTTCTTTTTATAAAGTAAAAATAACCCAAATCTGGATGTAGCGAGCAAAGAAATAACGATCGACCATACAATGACTAGTTGGCTCTCTAAAAATACACTTAATAATGGATAGAGAAAGGCGACAACGAACAGATGTGTTGCTGTTGAGGTTGGTACAGCCTGAAATAATTGACGAGTTTGTTCGCGGACAAGGGTCTGAGTATCTAAAGACATGCTGAATAGAATCTATTACTAAACCTTAGGTGTAGGATGACTTAATCATAAATCAGTTTTAAGCTGGTGGCTACTTTACACTTAAATATCTTTAACCAATACGTCAGCTTTGGCTATCTGTTCATCAATATATTCTAGCGCTGAGAAGAGTGACGGTTTATTACCCGGCTTGACCCTCAGGTAAATCTAAGCAATGTTATTTTTCAATTGCTAAATAGGCATTTTCTGAAATGTCAGACCAAGCATCATTTTGCTCACGAAAGGCTTGATAAGCATCATAGATACGTTTGAATTCTGAATTGGTCGCCGCTTCTTCGGCTAATGTTTCATCAGTCAAGACTCTTAATTTCGCTAATACATCATCGGGGAAACGATGTATTTTCACCTTAGGGCGATCTTTTAATTCTTGCAATGCGGACAAGTTTTTTTGTTCCATTTCAGAGAACATTCGACCATTTTCAGCCATCGCTGCATTAGTCACAATCGCTTGTAAGTCAGCAGGTAATGAATCCCATGCACGTTGATTAATAGTCAGTTCTAATACCGTGCCAGGTTCATGCCAACCGGGATAATAATAATGTTCAGCGGCACGGTATAAACCTAAACGCTGATCATGAAAAGGGCCAATCCATTCAGTGGCATCAATGGTATTGCGCTCTAATGCGGTATAAACCTCACTGCCCGCGAGTAACACAGGATTACCGCCAGCTTTAGCAAATACTTTGCCACCAAGACCGGGAATACGCATTTTCAGACCTTTAATATCTTCTAATGAGTTAATTTCTTTATTAAACCATCCACCCATTTGCACACCCGTATTACCGAGAGGAAAGGGTACAACATGGAATGGTTTATAAACTTCACGCCATAGCTCAAGACCGCCACCATCATATAACCATGCATTCATACCGCGAGCTGTCATGCCAAAAGGCACAGTAGAGAAAAACTGTGCTTCAGGGACTTTTCCTGCCCAGTAATAGGCACTGCCATGGCCCATTTCAACCGTACCTTGTGAAACTGCGTCAAAGGTTTGCAATGGTGGAATTAATTCACCACCTGCATAAACTTTAATGGCAAGACGGCCATTAGACATATCGTTGATATTTTGAGCAAAACGTTCGGCACCTTCTTGTAATACTGGAAATCCCGGGGGCCAAGTTGTGACCATCTTCCAGTTATAGGTTTTACTCGCGTCAACAGTTGCTGAATTGCTATTACTAGATTCTTCTGGCCCACAGGCTGTCAGAGTGAGTATCAATAAACTGAGGAATAGGCTGCGAGTGAAATTGTGGCTAAGCATAAATCTTTCCTAAATTAAATTGTTTCTAGTTTGGCATAGGCTAACACTAACCACTTGCTACCCGCATGTTTGAAATTAACTTGGATCCGAGCATTTTTACCAGAACCTTCAGTATCAATCACTGTTCCAGAACCAAATTTTTGATGATGAACTTGCTGTCCGGGTTTGAATCCTGTTTCATTAAGGGCATAAGTATGTTTTGGTGGCATGGGGGAATAACCACTGCTTACTACATTTCTTCTAGCGCGAATTTCTTCAACTCGTTCGGGTGGAATCTCACGTAAAAATCGTGATGGACTAGGTGACATTTCCTGACCATATAAAAAACGTGATTCGGTATGTAATAGGTAAAGTTGTTGGCAAGCGCGTGTCATGCCGACATAACAAAGACGACGTTCTTCTGAGAGTCGTGCTGGATCATCACTGGTCTTTTGTCCGGGAAACAAACCTTCTTCCATACCCACCATAAACACCACTGGAAACTCTAGTCCTTTGGCAGAATGTAGCGTCATTAATTGCACGCAATCTTCCCATTTGTCGGCTTGATTGTCGCCAGCCTCTAAGGCTGCATGAGATAAAAATGCATCTAATAAAGGCATATCTAGTTCAGCCTCTTCAGGCATTTTGAATTGACGGGTGGCATTAATGAGTTCATCTAAGTTTTCGATACGACCTTGGCCTTTTTCAGATTTATCTTTATCGAAATGTGTTCGTAAGCCACTTTCATCAATCACCAAAGATGTCAGCTCATGTAAAGGTATAGTGTCATCTTCAGGTGTTAATGAATCAATTAAAGATAAGAATCCTGTTAAGGCATTGCCTGCACGAGCAGCAAAAAATTGAGTACTTAAAAGTTCAACTGTTGCTTGCCACATAGTTTGACTTTGTTCGCGAGCATATTGGCGTAATTGGGTGAGTGTCGCCGCACCAATACCGCGGGTAGGCGTATTAACCACACGTTCGAAGGCTGCATCATCATTGTGATTAGCAACCAATCTTAAGTAAGACAATACATCTTTGATTTCAGCACGCTCGAAGAAGCGCAAACCACCATAAACACGATAGGGCATATTGGCTTGTAATAAGGCTTCTTCAATCACCCGGGATTGAGCATTGGAACGATATAACACCGCATTATCAGCTCGGTTACCGCCCTTATCAACCCATATTTTAACTTGGTCGACAAGATAAGCCGCTTCATCACGTTCATTATAGGCATTGTAAACTTGGATCAATTCACCATCGTTATCATTGGTCCATAATTCTTTGCCTAAGCGTTCACTATTATTGGCGATAACGGCATTGGCACCAGCAAGAATATTACCAGTAGAACGATAATTTTGTTCTAGGCGAACTGTGTCGGCATCAGGGTAATCCTGATGGAATTTTTGAATATTCTCAATTTTGGCACCGCGCCAACCGTAAATAGATTGATCATCATCACCAACAATAAATAAATGGCCTGTTTCACCCGCGAGCAAGCGTAACCAAGCGTATTGAATAGTATTGGTATCTTGAAACTCATCAACCAGAATTTGTGAAAAACGTTGTTGATAACTTGCCAGAATATCGGGACGTTTTAGCCATAACTCATGACAACGTAATAATATTTCACCAAAATCAATAACGCCTGCACGTTGACAGCTATCTTCATATATTTGATAGATCGCCAACATTTTCTGTGAATAAGGATCATTGCCAGCTTGAATATGCTTAGGCCGTAGACCTTCATCTTTTTGAGCATTAATAAACCACTGCGCCTGTTTAGCAGGCCATTGAGCTTCATCTAACTCCATACCGCGCATAATGCGCTTTAACATCCGGAGTTGATCATCACTGTCTAAGATCTGAAAACTTTGTGGTAGATCCGCATCTTTCCAATGGGCTCGAAGTAAGCGATGAGCGAGGCCATGAAAAGTACCTACCCACATACCACCGAGGGGATAACCCAACATATATTCGATTTTGCCACGCATTTCTGCGGCAGCTTTATTGGTGAAAGTCACTGCAAGGATGTTAGCAGGGGAGAGCGCTTCCGCTTGAATCAGCCAAGCAATACGGTGGACTAATACTCGTGTTTTACCACTGCCTGCACCGGCTAATATTCGGGCATGGCCTAATGGCGCCGCAACGGCATCGCGTTGAGGTTTATTTAGATCATTTAGTAATTCAGAAACATCCATAGGAAGATAAAACCACCTTTTTACGCGATCTTTACGTCAGCCCTGTACTCAAATTCTCATGTACTAAATGTACACTGCGGTTTTTCGTGCAGCGCTTTCTTAACGTCACGAAAAAATATTGATTTTAAGTTTAAGCTAACTGAGTATTATGAAAAATAATGATTCAGAGAGTTTGAATTTTGTTTCAGGACAAGGCTTTTTCGCCACGGAGAATGTGCACATATCAAAATATGCGACCATTTGAGTGCGAAAATAACGCAGTTATGGTGTAAAAGATAACGACGCTGAGTTGTTATTTAAATATTGCTATCTAAAAATGCAGTTAACTGTGATTTAGTTAGAGCGCCTACTTTAGTTGCTTCTACTTCACCGCCTTTAAATAACATCAGCGTAGGAATACCACGAATGCCATAGCGAGGTGGTGTGTCTGCATTTTCATCAATATTAAGCTTACAGACAGTTAATTTGCCTGCATATTCAGCGCCAATTTCTTCCAGAATAGGGGCGATCATTTTGCAAGGTCCACACCATTCCGCCCAGTAATCAACTAATACAGGTAAGTCAGACTGCAGTACTTGGCTTTCAAAATCGCCATCAGTCACATTGGTGACATTTTCGCTCATGTTTCTTATCTCCGGTGGTATATAAATTATTGGAGGGCTATACTCACGCACACCAAATTAAGTAATATTTTTTCCTATCAGCAAAGGTAATGCAAGTATTTCTATGAGTACACATTTAACAGAGCAGGCTTTTTCATCATTACCTTTGCATGAGACGCTTCAAAATGGCCTGCGGAGTGCAGGCTTTGAGTTTTGCACGCCTATTCAAGCGCAGTCATTGCCACTATTACTGTCAGGACAAGATGTAGCAGGGCAGGCGCAGACCGGAACAGGTAAAACAATTGCCTTTTTATTAGCTACTTTTCAACGATTATTGACTGAACAGCCTATTCAAAATTGGGATGGTAAGCAACCTCGAGCCTTCATTTTAGCCCCGACGAGAGAGCTTGCAAATCAAATTGCAAAAGATGCTCATCTACTTAATAAGGATGCTAAGTTGCGCATTGTTGTCTCCTATGGTGGCAAGGATTACGAAAAACAAAAAACAGCAATTACCGAGGGTGTTGATGTTTTGATTGGCACGCCGGGACGATTATTGGATTATCATAAACAACGCGTTTTCAATTTGAAATTTGTGCAAGCGGTGGTATTAGATGAAGCCGATAGAATGTTTGATTTAGGCTTTATCAAAGATGTGCGCTACTTCTTACGACGTGTGCCCAAACCTACCGAACGTTTAGGCATGCTGTTCTCAGCAACATTGAGTTACAAGGTCACCGAACTTGCCTATGAACACATGAATAATCCTGAAAAGGTAGAAGTAGCCGCTGGCAAAGTGGCAGGTGATCGAATAGAAGAAAGCATCTATTACCCAGCGAATGAAGAAAAAATTCCATTATTATTGGCATTGATTAAACGGATCCAGCCGACACGTGGCATTGTATTTGTAAATACCAAACGTGTTGCAGATCGGGTATGGGGATTTTTAGAAGGGAATGGTCACAAGGCGGCACTATTATCAGGTGATGTGCCACAGAAAAAACGTGAAAGCTTATTAAAACATTTCCAAGATGGCGAGTTTCCTTTTTTAGTAGCCACAGATGTGGCTGCCCGAGGGTTACACATTCCAGAAGTGAGTCATATATTTAATTATGATTTACCTCAAGATGCTGAGGACTATGTACACCGGATTGGTCGAACTGCTAGAGCAGGTGCGAGCGGAGTTGCTATTAGTTTTGCTTGCGAAGACTATGCATTTTCATTGCCCGATATTGAGCACTATATTAAACATAAACTACCTGTTGCAGCAGCATCAGATGAGCAATTAGAAAAAGTACTCCCGGCAAAGAGACCAGAAAAAAGACCACCAACACATCACAATAAACAAGGCCCAAAGGGTAATCGCAATAATAAGCGGCCTCATCGAACAAGCCGTAAGCCTGCAGGGAGTCAGGCCAATTAATGCAAGTCAATGGTGCTCCACTCGCCATAACATTTAGCCCGAAGTCTTCAGAACTTCAGAATACCTCACGTCTCCCCGTCACCATTGATTCAACGTCAAGTTTTGCCTTGACCGATGGAGGAGCGTCACAAACAAAACTTGAATATCCCTCTCAACAGCGAGTAATAAGAGGTGAAGATGCTCAGCAAGCCCAATTTGTTCGTTTGTTAGCAACAGATAATAAGTCTTTTTCGCAGCAGGAACCCAAACCTTTACCAGTAGGTGTTCAACAATATTTAAAAATTGCGGAATTATCATCAGAGTCAGCCCAACGGTTATTTGATGAAACAGTTTAGTGCGGCGATATTAGTACTGTGTTGTTTGAGTTTAGTTGCGTGTAGCAGTATGCAATCGCAACCCAAAATAGTGGCAACCGATCCTAGTAATGCGGGTATTGCAAGACTGGCTAAAAGTGATATCAATGAAGTGATTGAGCATCATCAGCGTGCAGCCATGCGCGATCTTAAAGAGCTGATGGTAAAATTGTATCGACGTAATCCCGAAGGTCGGCATGATGAAAAGCGCCGTGCTATTGAAGCTAGTGTGGATTTAGTTTTTGCCACCCCCCATGATAAATATTATCCACAATGGCAGTCCATGAAACCGACCGATATTGTTCGCATTGCGCTTGATGAGACTTATCAGGGAACCGATCGTGTATTACCCTTTATTGTCGGTTTAAGAATGATGATTATGGCATCTTATGATAACCATACCGAGTTTTATTATTTCACCAGTATCAATGAGCAAAAGCTCTATAACAGTGCTCGAAATATTGAGATTTCAGCATGGTTATTAGCTGAAAAACGAGATATTAACGGTCGATTATTATTGATGAGTGACAGTATTGAAGGCGAGCAGCGAAACTTGAGTTATCAGCGACTTATTGGCCGTTTGATTGCAACACAGGATAATCTAGCTGAAATTATTTCCAATAAAACAGGTCGTTTAATCAAGACGGTAGTGGTTAAAGCCGCCTCACTGATGTTTTTACCAATCTAGGTTATAATTTGACTCTTTCATAATCACAGGAAAGTAAGGATATAAATATGGATCAGTTACTAGACAATATGAGAACAAATAGTTTTTTCGATAGTCCCTTAGGTCATGCATTAATAGGCTTGGCGATATTAATCGTTGGTTTGTTTGTTATTAAGGCCGCCTCTAAATTCATCAAATCAGGTCTTTCAAAGATTTCTTTCTTAAATTATACCGATGATGACGGTACAACAACTGACTTTGCAACACCTATCGCATCATTAATTAAAGCAGTATTAACGATATTTGTATTAATGGTGGTATTGCAATATTTCAATCTCACGGATGTATTAGCGCCACTTAAAGAAATGACCACTAAATTTATGGAAGCGATTCCAGGCATTATTGGTGCAGGTGTTATTGCTTATGCTGGTTGGATCATTGCTAAAGTAGCCTCTCAATTAGTGAAAGTAGGTCTATCAAAAATAGATGTGCAAATTGCCGAGAAAACAGGCAATACCGATTTAAAAATATCCGCTTTTGGTAGTGCCTTTGTATTTATTGCTATTTTATTACCGATAGCTGTCAGTGCCTTAGGGGTATTAAGCATTCCTGCTATTTCTCAGCCTGCTTCGGCAATGATTCAGGAATTGATGACCGCCATACCTAATATTATTGGTGCAACAGTGGTTCTTCTAGTGGCCTATTTTGCAGCTAAATTTGTTATTTATCTGTTGACGAGTTTGCTTGATGGCTTAGGCGTTAATGCCATGCCAGAAAAATTAGGAATGCAAGGATTGTTCACTGAAAACTTTACCGTGACTAAACTAATTGGTGGCACGGTAATGTTCTTTTCAATGCTAGCTGCTGCTACAGCCGCCGTTAATATTCTGGGTATCAATATTATTTCGACTATTTTTGCCAAGGTAATAGAATTTGGTGGCGGTATCTTAATTGGTGCTGTAATTCTGATCATTGGTAATGTACTTGGTAATATTGCACATCAAAAACTTACTGCAGCCGGTAATGACACGGTAGCTAACATTGCTCGATTTGCAATTATCGGTCTTGTACTTGCTATGGGTTTACGCGCTATGGGTTTAGCAGACAATATTGTGAATATGGCATTTGGTCTGACGCTGGGTAGTGTTGCCGTTGCATTTGCATTGGCATTTGGCTTGGGTGGCCGCGATGCAGCTAAAACAATTACTGATGATTGGGCTAAAAAACTAGTAAAAACTAAAAAATAAATTAAAAATTATTTTTTAGTATTACGTCTATTATGAGAGCCACACAATGTCATGCATTGCGTGGCTTTTGTATAACAAGAGGTCAAGAATGATGATGAAGTTATTATGGGTAGTCTTTGCCACACTGTGTTTAGTTGCATGTTCAGATGATAACAAGGTTCCTGAAGGTGAACATGTCTGGAAAGAGCAGACCGAAATGATTGATAAAGCACAAGATATTGAAGCTTTAATTAATCAGTCAGCACAGCAGCAACGTGAACTTATTGAACAAAAAACCCAGTAAATTAATGTCATTTACTTAGTTTAGGATTGGCAAATCGATGTCCAGAAGCTTGATGCATAAACAAGTTTCTAAGTAGAGTGGATTGATTAACCGTTTTAAGCCCCAATCGACGAGCCCATCGAATAGGGGCAAGTTCACTGCCAAAGACATGTTTAAAGGCATCCATCGTCATTTGCATGGCAATATTATCGCCTTTTCTACGACGTTGATATTTGTTTAATGTATGCAAGCTGCCAATATCGCGCCCCTGTTGCTGTGCTTCTATGATGACTTCAGCTAAGGTAGCAGCATCCAGTAAGCCAATGTTGACACCTTGTCCAGCCAGTGGATGAATGGTATGAGCGGCATCACCCACTAAGGCAAAACTAGATTCAACATAATGATCAGCATGGCGCAATTTGAGTGGGAATTGAGCACGTTGACTGACCTCAATAATCTTGCCTAATTTATTTTGAAAAGCATCAGCAAGAGTATTTTTAAATGCCTCATCACCAAGTTGGCACAACCGTTCGGCTTGTTCAGTTGAGTTTGACCAGACTATTGAGCATTGATGACCATCTGACAAGGGTAAAAATGCCAAGGGTCCTTCGCTTAAAAACCGTTGCCGAGCAGTTTGTTGATGTGCTTGCTCGGTAGTGACTGTGCAAACAACAGCAGATTGATCATAATCCCAGCCACGAGATTCGATTCCCAGCCATTCCCGTAGCAATGATTGAGCACCGTCAGCACCGACAATTAAATCAGCGGTCATCATGCGGCCATCTTCGAGCGTCAGAGTATTGTCCGCTAATGATGTTGGTTTTGCTGGGCAAAGCCAATCTATATTAGCTAGTTCAGCACAACGTCTTATACATGCTTGTTGTAGATTACGGTTTTCCACAATATTGCCGAGTAGCGGTTCGCCAATATCGGCACTGTCAAAATGTAATGCACTATCCAATGTTTCCCATACTTTCATATCAGTAAACGGACTTATTCTAGCGGTGATTAGCTGTGGCCAAATAGCTAAGTTTTTGAGTAATGTTTCACTAGCACGGGTTAATGCACTAACACGTAAGTCGGGAATATCTTGTTCTGTAATTGCTTTGAGTGGATAGGCTTCAATAACAGCAATATTTAAAGTAGATTGTTCCGCTAGAGCAACCGCTAAGGTCGCTCCCACCATACCACCACCAACAACAATAACATTGTAATGTTCACTCATAATGAAATCCCCCGACCTAGCCGAGCTTGCTTGCGAGCTAAGCCCATACTCTTCTGAGCTAATCTATGTTTGATTGGAGATAAGACATCCACTAATGCTAAACCGGCACCACGGAAATGCCCTAATAAGGGATTATCGTTACTAAATAGTTTAACCAAACTATCAGTGGTTTGAATAACATCATCTTGGTCATCTTGTCGCCACTGTTTATAGTCGTGTAATAGTCGAGCATCACCACAATCATCAGCATCGATAAGCACATCGGCTAAGGCTGCCACATCACGCAATCCCAAATTAAACCCCTGTCCGGCAATAGGGTGTAAATTATGGGCAGCATTACCAATTAAGACAATACGTTGTTGAATAGCTTGATCTGCCTGAATTAGTTTTAACGGATAACACTGTCGCTGTCCGACATGAGTAAGTTTGCCGAGGCGGTAACCAAAGCGATCTTGTAATTGAGCTAAAAACTCTTGATCAGATAAGTTTAGGATAGCAACTTCATCCCCCGTTTTAACTGTCCAGACAAGGCTGCAACGATTATCAGACATTGGTAATAATGCAAGTGGGCCTGAATCAGTAAAACGTTCAAATGCACGATTTTGATGATGGCGTTCACAGCTAATATTAGCGGTGATAGCCGTTTGCTGATAATCCGCTTCCGATATTCCGAGGTTCAATAACCGTCGAATAGTGGAATGGCCACCATCCGCCGCAACAATAAGTTTGGCTGATAAACAACGATCATCATCGAGCACTAATTCAACAGAGTCTGAATGATGCTTAAGTTGTACTACTTTGCTGGGGCAGAATATTTTAAGATTATTCTGTTGTTGTAATGCTTGGTTAAATACTTGCCCTATAATTCGAGCGATAATAACTTGGCCGAGAGCTGGAACATTTTCAGATTGAGCAGAAAGTCGTGTTACCCCAAAATGTCCCCGATCAGAAATATGAATATCATTGATAGCGGTACTGTGGGCAGCGAGCTGTTGCCATAATCCCATCGCTTCAAAGATTCGTTGAGAACCATAAGATAATGCAATGCCGCGGTCATCATAACTGGGTTGTTGTTCCGAGTTAAATTCAAATGCCTCAATAACAGCGATCTTTAGCGATGTATTTTTTAAGGCATAAGCTAAACTAGCTCCGACCATGCCGCCGCCCACGATAATTAAATCGAAACACGCTGGGCTGCTATTTTGAATCATCTACTCTGTGCCATTAAAGCTTCAATCTCATCTACTTCTTTGGGTGCAGATTTTGACAATACATCATGCCCTGTTTTAGTGACTAGAACATCATCTTCGATTCGAATACCAATAAAATGCCATTTTTTAGCAATGTTTTTAGGATCACGAATATACAGACCGGGCTCTACGGTTAATACCATCCCGGGCTCTAATAAACGCCATTCACCACCAATTTTATAGTCACCAACATCATGCACATCCATTCCCAACCAATGACCAGTACGGTGCATATAAAAGTCACGGTATTTTTCGTTCTTAATTAAGGTTTCTAACTTACCTTTGAGTAAGCCAATTTTTAATAAACCGTCAGTGAGTACCCGTACCGCAGCTTCATGCGGTTGATTCCAGTGATTTCCTGGCTTGACCTCGTTGATAGCGGCTTTCTGGGCATCTAAAACAATGTTATATAAAGTCTTTTGTGCAGGCGTAAATTTACCGTTAACAGGGAATGTTCGAGTAATATCAGCTGCATAATAATCGTATTCGCCACCCGCATCGATCAATAATAAATCTTTGTTTTTTAAGCGATGATTATTCTCAATATAGTGCAAAATACACCCATTCTCACCGCCGCCAACAATGGATGGGTAAGCTGGAGACCGGCAATCATTTTTCATGAATTCATGAATAATCTCTGCCTCAACCTGATATTCCCATTTTCCAGGCTGGGTAAAGTTCATTGCACGAATATGTGCTTGAGCAGAGGTTTCAGCCGCATGGCGCATGGCTTTTATTTCATTGCTGCTCTTAAATAAACGTAGTTCATTCAATACATGATCCAATTCGATCATTTCAGTAGGAGAAGATTTTCCTTGCCGAGATGCATTACGAAGGTGGTTCAGCCAGCCCACCATACGGTGATCAAAAGAAGGCACATTTCCGATGGTATAGAAAACTTTTTCTTTGCCTTCTAATAATCCCGGCAGAATATCGTTTAAATCGGAGAAAGGATAAGAATCATCAGCACCATATTGTTCAACAGCACCTTCTTGTCCTGCGCGATAACCATCCCAAATTTCCTTATTGAGGTCACGTTCACGGCAAAATAATAAATATTCACCATGAGGGCGCCCCGGAATGATGACAATGAGTGATTCCGGCTCATCAAAGCCGCTAAGGTAGTGAAAATTACTGTCGCTACGGAAAATATAATCAACATCACGATTACGTGTAGAGACTTTCGCGTTAGGCAAAACAGCGATACTATTTTCTCCCATAATATCGATCAGTCGCTGTCGACGTTTAGCAAATTCTTTTTTATTCATAGCCATTTTAATGTTCGATATTATTGTCATGGGCTTTAGGTGGTTGCAGTTCACCATAAATTAAAAATAGCCCCATACGTAAATATTCTACTAGCTCTTCAAAATTGGCTTCATCAGCATCAGAGTCTTCCACATCGTCCTCATTTATTTGGCTAATATTAATCACATCAGCAATATATTCTTTGGTATCTTCCGATAATTCCGTATCATCGGTCAGGCCAGATGCACCAAGGCCATAGACTAATCCTTGGCACCAGTCAGACATCGCCGATATACGAGATGAAAGAGGCGCGTTATCACCGGGTAACTCAAGTTGTAAATCAAAATCAAGACTATTGAGTGATTGCACCGTTTGATCGAATAATGCCGTCAAATCGAGGATCTCATCTTCGCCAGGATCGAGATCTTCAAATAGATTTTTAAACCATGTCATGCGATTTGCTTGCGAATCTAAACATAATAACCCGCATAATGCGCCTTGTAATTCTGTTGCATTTGCCGGGCCATCTCCGGTTTCATTATTGGGTGAAAGAGATGGAAAATACAATTCAGACATGATGATACAACCTATATGTAAAAAAATTATGAAGACAATTGTTGACCCAATTGGTGGGGCACGTCTATAGTTAGCTATATTTTCGCACAGCTAAGAACTCATAGTAATGGAAAAAGACGTAATTCAACAATTAGAACAACAAGTAGATGACCTGCTTTATGCGAGCCGTCGTAGTCGTGAAGAGAATATGTTGCTAAAATCTCAGCAGACAGCATGGCTAACAGAACGGGCACAATTACTTGAAAAAACAGAAACAGCACGGGGTCGAATTGATAAGATGGTTCAACGACTGAAAGAAATGGATGATGAACTATGAGTTCACCAGTATCCGTGACTATTCTGGGTAAAGATTATCAAATTGCTTGTCCAGAAGAAGAAAAAGGTGCGCTCATTTCATCAGCAAAATTACTTCATGACAATATGGAAAAAATTCGGTCCACAGGAAAAGTCGTTGGCTTGGATCGCATAGCAGTAATGGCAGCACTCAATATAGCGCATGATCTAATTACTATTGAGAGCGGTGAAGGTAGTGGTTTAGAAGATATGAATAAAAGTATTTTGTTGATGAAAGATAAGGTTAGCGCCTTTTTAGAAGAAGATCGTCAGTTAGAGCTCTAAAATAATCAACCGAGCTCCTGAATTAGGCGTATCATTAATATCAGTCCCTGCGGTGTTCGATAGTGACATTAGTTTCTTGACCCGATAAGCATTTATGCAAGGGAGTTGATTAGTAGCAGGTGTGCAAACCCATCATGAATGGGCAGCCCAAAGCTTCCATGAGACCCCCACTTGAACCAAAAGATGGTTCGAGGACACCGTTCACAACGGCACTGCGGGGCATATTTTCCTTTATATTTCCTTTCTCTCAAATTATCCACTTAATTTTCATCATGATTTAATTATGATGTTCACGGATCAAAGCTAATGGTTTAATAGTAATATATGTCAGTACATGTATAGCTGAATTAAAGTAAAGGAATCACGATGGGAAAAATCATAAAAATATCAGCAGGATTATTCATTATCGCCATCATCGGCGTGATAATAGTGATCAGCAATTTAGATATAAATCAGTATAAGGGTGAGATAGTCAATGTCGTTGAGGAAGCCACAGCTAGAAAATTACAAATAGGCGGTGATTTACAATTTGGTCTATCGCTGATTCCGACAGTGATTGTTGAGGATGTTAAGTTTAGTAATGCTAAATGGGGCTCTAAACCTGAGATGTTGAGCCTTGATAAACTTGAAATTAAAGTATCAATATTGCCTTTATTGAGGGGTAATATTCAAGTTAATAAAGTGGTTTTATTAGCGCCTAAAGTTTTACTTGAGACCAATAAATCAGGCTTGGGAAATTGGGTGTTCGCGAGTAAGAGCTCAGAGGAAAAGAAATCAGCTTCTGAATCATCATCGCCTGCCATTATTGTCAATGAAGTACATATTAAACAGGCAACCATTACGTATAAAGATGGCGTAACAGGCCAAGAAACGAATATTGTCATTGATAAAATTATTTCAGAGGCAAAGGGTGCTAATGATCCTTTGTCAGTGATAGTGAAAGCGGCCTATAACGAGATCCCAATTGAAGTGAAAGGTAGTTTGGGCTCACTGACGCAACTAAGTTCTAATGATAATTATCCTATTGATTTAACAGTTAATGTTAGTGATGCCAGTATCAATTTGGAAGGGCAAGTAGCCAAACCGTTGGATGGTAAAGGGCTTGATGTTAATGTTAAATTTAATATTGATTCATTATCAACACTATCAGCGTTAGCAGCTAGTGAATTACCAAATATTGGCCCCATTAATTTTAGCGGTAAAGTGACTGATAGTAAGAATGGCTATTCGATAAAAAGTATGAATTTATTGTTAGGGGCTACAGATTTATCAGGTGATTTAGCCGTCAATGTATCAGGTACACGTCCATCTATCACCGCAAAGCTAAGCTCAAAGATTATTAATCTAATTGAGTTGGCTGGTAATGAGCCGCCAGAGGAGAAACAACCGGCAGAGCGTATTTTCTCCCCAGATCCATTGCCACTAGAAGGCTTAAAAGCTATTAATGCCAATCTGACTATTAATGCTCAGCAGATAATAAGCAGTAGCTTAGTATTGGATAATACCAAAGTGGTCATTTCTCTTAAAGATGGCAATTTAGCCATTAAACCACTGACTACATTGATAGCTGGTGGTAGTTTGAGTGGTGATATTCGTTTGAATACTAGTGGTGGCTCTGCTGCATTAATGACTGATATTTCGATTAAAGGGCTTGAGCCCTCGCAATTTGGCGATCTTCAAGACACAATATCAGGCGTTAAAACCGATGTGAACATTAATGTTAAAGGTAGTGGTAATAGTATTAGCCAAATTATGGCAGGACTTAACGGAAAATTATTACTTAAGTCAGACAAAGGTGTGATTAAAGGTTCCAATGCCGATATGATCGGTGCAGATATATTATCTATGCTAAATCCCACCACAAAAAATAGTGATGATACTCAATTAGAATGTGCTGTGATCAATTTCAATATCAAAGAGGGTATCGCCACAGCGGATAAAGGTATTGCATTTTCGACCCAGAAAATGAATGTTATCGGCAGTGGCTCGATTGATCTGAAAACTGAAAAGTTAGATATTGGAATCAATCCACAAGCACGCGAAGGTGTTGGGCTTAGTGTGGGTAAATTAGCCAGTTTGGTCAGATTAGGCGGAACATTAGCCGCCCCCTCAGCAGTTATCGATGCCAAAGGGGCATTAACGACTGGTTTATCAGCAGGTACAGCGGTGGCAACAGGTGGTTTATCGTTACTAGTAGAGGGATTACTGGAGTCATCAACTGCCGATGATTCTCCGTGCCAGACTGCGCTCGGAATAAAATCAACAACTGTTACTCCAAAACAGGCGGAACCTTCTGCTACAGAGAATGCAGTTGAAACAGCTAAGGACTTGGGAAATAGCGTAACAGACAAGCTCAAAAGTCTGTTTTAGATAAAACACTCCGAAGGTTAAATGTCACATCAACGGAAAATAATTCATGTTGATATGGATGCCTTTTTTGCATCGGTAGAACAGCGCGATCAACCTGAATACCGTGGAAAGCCATTGATTGTTGGTGGCAAACCTAATAGTCGGGGAGTGGTCGCAGCGTGTAGCTATGAAGCACGCAAGTTTGGCATTCATTCTGCCATGCCGAGTTCACAAGCTTATCGGCTATGTCCTCAGGCGATTTTTGTACCACCACGTATTGATATTTATCGAGAAATATCCAATCAAATTAGAACTATTTTTTGGAATTATGCCTCTGAAGTTGAACCTTTATCGCTAGATGAAGCCTATTTGGACGTGAGTTATACCGCTGAATTTTCTGGTTCAGCTACGCGGATCGCTCAAGCCATTAAAAATGATATTTTTAATGAGACACAACTTATTGCCTCAGCAGGAGTATCGTATAATAAATTTCTGGCAAAAATTGCATCCGATATGGATAAGCCCGATGGCTTATATATTATCAAACCAGAGCAGGGCGAAGGCTTTGTAGCAAGTTTAGCGATTGGCAAGTTTCATGGGATTGGTCCAGCGACAGAAGCAAAAATGAACACATTAGGAATTCACATTGGCAAGGATTTACGCCAGTGGACACAAACTGATTTAATCGAGAAGTTCGGCAAATCAGGCAACTACTATTTTAATATTGCACGAGCTATAGATGAACGCCCTGTGCGTAGTCAACGCATTCGAAAATCACTCGGGAAAGAAACCACCTTTGCACAAGATACGTTATCAATAGATCTATTAATGACTAAATTAGAAACATTAGCGGAACAAGTATTGAAAAACGTACAAAGCCATCAGCTGAAGGGTAGAACACTGACACTCAAGATTAAATATGCCAACTTTAAGCAAGTGACACGGGCACAGACATCTGAAGATGTATTGGATCTCACGCAGATAAAAAAACTATTACCAATCCTTATAAAGCGAACAGATGCAGGCAAACAGGCAGTCAGATTAGTGGGTTTAACAGTGAGTGGTTTTGAACGCAGCAAGGTCAAAAAAATAAATCCACAACTGGATTTGAGCGGACTAGCCCTTTAGTTCATTCGCCCATTATCTTGGGGAACCTCAGCCTGTTCTCTTTTAACGACAGACTGGGCAAGGCTCATACCAAGAATGGTGATCCGTCACCAATTAACCATTAATATTCACTAAAGAAAGTGTCCGCTTGGGCGTGGTCGGCGTACTATTAATTTGTGCTGAAGGTTTATGTATATAATAGCCTTGCGCCATATCCACACCGAGCTCACCTAAAAGCGCTAAAGTATCTGCATCTTCGACAAACTCTGCCACCGTCTTTTTACCTAATCCTTTTGCAATAGTCACCATAGAGCGTACAAAAATTTGATTCTCATAATCATTACTTAAATTGACAATAAACTGGCCATCAAATTTTAAAGCATCAGCATTAATGTGTCTTAAATATGAGAATGTAGAAAACCCCGCTCCAAAATCATCTAAATAAACTTGGCAACCAATACGGTGCATTT
>JBJPGB010000050.1:0-53507 GCA_048595405.1 Methylophagaceae bacterium | reverse complement strand
AAATAAACCAATATTTCCAATCAAGGTTTGACGATATACACCTGACTTAAATATCCCCCGAAGCCTGGGTAAAAGCCAAGCCTCTCGAGCAGCTGAGAATTGAGAAAGAATTCGTTTATTTTCTGGTGTCAAAAAATCATTAGCCTGCCTCAAAGCCTCTATATTGATACTGTTCCAATCCCTAAACCGGCCCCTCATCAACATCTCTGCACGGAATAGCCTAGAACTCCAACTTCGGTTAGAACCAACAAGATTGTTAGCATGCTGTCGATAACGAACAGTAGGGCAACTATCGTAAAAAAGTTTACCCCCTGAACCACTAACAAGAATATAGGCCCACCAGTCATGACTCACGACAGTAAACTCACCAACGCTTCGTAAAAGATTTATTGCTTTCTTATTCATCACCATTGTATTACCGCCACCGATATTTTGGACCAAAGAATTGGCAAAACTGGGCGGCTCTTTAAATAGTGGAGAAAATCCAATTTCAGCACCATTATCATTAATTAATCGGGTTCGAGAACAATACAATGCCGGTTGATGTAGTGGAACATTTTCTAGTTTTTCGATAGCTCTACATAGTTTGTCTGACTCCCATATATCATCTTGATCTGCAAAAGCATAGTAATCCGCCTCAATGTCAGAATGACAAATTAAAGATAGGAAATTCAATACAAATCCTTCTTTTGGTCCAGCGTGAATAGAAAGCTTCTCACGCCCTAATAGAGACTGATAATACTCAAGTAGCTTATGCGTACCATCAGTTGAGCCATCATCTGATGCCCAAACGACTATATTTTTATGTGTTTGAGAAAAAATAGAATCTAATTGTTCGGCTAAAAAAGCTTCTCCGTGGTGAGTGCATAACAGTACGGCTACACGCGGTAAATATTCTTTTTCACTGGGCAAAACATCTCCAGTTCCTGGTCGTATCACCTTTAAATTCACATCTACAGCTTTCATCAAATTTGGACCGCTCTTCTGAAATATGACATAACTTAACAGCAAGATTACATTGAGATAATATGAAGGGTTTTGTCTGGCCATTATCGCTCTTTACTCTAGAGCGAAACTGGCCTTTAACTATCTTGGAAAAATATCTGTAGCTAAAAGGATAATATTCTAAACGATTATCTCATTAAACTAAAATTAAAAATTTATTGAACTGTCACCTTGAACCTGATAACTTTTAAAAATGATAATAGGCACTACTTTCTAAATGACAAAACAATTAAATTATTATCGTCTTAACCAACTTGCTCATTTAGGCCTGCCTGAACAGATCTTTATTCCTGCTTTTTTGCAAGAACTTCACTATGAAATACCCTCCATTTCAAATTCATTCTGTTGGCAAAATAATACTGAAAGTCTCTGCAATATCTATGACGAAAAATCGAATACCAAGGTCATTCAAGATTTTATTGCTACCGTATCCAATTCTGCATCAGATAAACATAGCTATACCAAAGAATGGGTAAGCGAACTAGATAAACCTACAACATCATTAGAAAATTTTGGACAATGCACTTTCATTGCAGAGTTTTATAAAACAGTGTTATTGCCATTAAACTACTACAACACTTGTTTTACACCCGTATTTTCTCAGGAAAATACAACACGCCTTGGCATTTTAATGATTCATCGGGATAAATTAAATCGTCACTTTAGCAGTGAAGAGATTGATTCCTTCAGCCATATTTCATCCCTACTTAGCTACGGTTTATCCCATGTTGATAATAAACCAGTTCATACTATTGATGGCTGGGAACAGGGTTTATTAATTGTCGATGAACAAGGTAAGCTGCAAGATGCCTGCACCACCGGTGAAAAACTTATTTCACTAGCATCATCATCCGTGTTTAATAGTGCTTCAAGCACGATAGCTACTAATGATATTCATATCTTTGATGGCCTTGATCAGCTTATCAAAACCTTACTCAAATCAAAAAAATATCATCTCCCCATCGCTGATCCAACCTTAACAACATCAAATGCATGGGGTGAATTTAAATTAAGGGGTTTTCTTATTAAAGATAAAGCCGGAAAGCGAGCACCCAGAATAGGTCTAAGTATCCGCTGGCAAGAACCTTTTGTGCTAAGAATATTCCACCGAATAAAAACGCTTGGGCTAACGCCAAGGCAAGAAACTGTAGGTTTATTTTATGCTATTGGTGATCAGCATCAAATGATTGCCAACAAACTTAATTTGAGTCCTTATACCGTAAAAGAACATATTAAAAACTTAACCCAGCGGTTAAATATTCATTCCCGAGCTGACTTCATCGAATTACTGTTATGTGATGGCGTTTCGGAATAAATCAAACTTCCTGTTTATTAAATGCCTTTGCTAATTGAACAGGTTTGAACGAATAACGGTGAATAACCGTCGGGCCAAGCTCCAGTAATGCTTGTTGATGCTGTTTAGTAGGGTAACCTTTATGCTTGGCAAGGCCATATCCTGGGTAGAGTTTGTCCATTTCAAGCATTTCTCTATCTCTCGCCACTTTAGCGATAATGGATGCTGCAGCAATCGCGGGCTCAGATTGGTCACCTTTAATGATTGTCGTTACCAAACAAGCCAAATCCGGTGTTTGATTACCGTCCACTAAAGCATGTGTCGGTTGGATAGTTAAACCTTCTACAGCACGTTTCATCGCTAATAATGTTGCTTGTAAAATATTAATCTGATCAATTTCTTCTGGCTCCGCACGCCCTAATGACCAAGCTAAGGCATTTTGTTTAATAATAGGTTCTAATTGTTCACGACGTTTTTCAGTTAATTTTTTTGAATCATTTAAACCTTCAATCGGTTTATTGGGATCCAATATCACTGCAGCCGTTACAACCGGACCAGCCAAGGGGCCACGCCCCACTTCATCGACACCAGCGACGTAAATTTCTGCCGTCATGTCAACATTGCTAATACTTGTTTAGCTGCATTTTTTGCACCACCCGTGGGGCCAAGCGCCATTAAGACTTGCTCTCGAATATCTTGTGCAACTACTTTACTATCTGCCTGTGTTAACAGCAAAGATAATTCTTTTTTTAGCCTTGCCACCGTGACATCATCTTGTAATAATTCAAGCACTAGCGGTTTACCACTTACGATATTACATAAACCAACATATGGAATTTTGACCAATTTCTTTAAAATTCGAAAAGTCATCGGTGCGACACGATAAATAATAAGGTGAGGAACACCTAATAAAGCAATTTCAAGCGTCACTGTACCTGAGGCGGCCACTATGGCATCACATGCCGAAGTAAGTTGATAAAAGTCACCTGATACCACCTTAATAGGCAGTGTAGTTTGTTGTAAAATAGGTTCAAGTACTTGTGCATCAAGACCTGGCGATAAAGGTAAAACAATACTGACATCATAGTGATGCTGATGTATTTGTTCCGCAGCTTCTATCATTATTGGTAACAATGTCTCAACTTCACTACGACGGCTCCCCGGAAATAAACCTAATACACGATGTTCAGGATCTATCGAAAATTTAGCCTTAGCTTGTTCCGTCGTTAATGTTCTTTTCACCGCATCAACCAAAGGATGACCAACACAGCTTACCGGAACCCCTGCCACTTCATAAATAGGTGTTTCAAAAGGAAATAACACTGCCATATGATCGACAACTTGCTTGATTGTTTTTACGCGGCCCTTACGCCATGCCCATACTTTAGGGCTGATGTAATACAACACTGGAATACCAAGTTTCTTGGCAGCTTTAGCAAGCTTTAAATTAAAACCTGGATAATCGACTAACACTAGTAAATCAGGTCTTTCAACCGTCAGTAAAGTAACCATTTGATTAAAGATTTTTTTGATATGTCGATAGCGCTTCAATACTTCGACCAATCCCATCACAGCCAATTCTGAAAAATCAACAATAATGTCAGCACCAGCAGCACGCATATTATCGCCGCCAATACCTTTTATACTTATTTCAGGGGCTAATTGTTTTAACTCGACAATCATCCTGCCAGCATGAGCATCACCTGAAGCTTCACCCGTTATAACGACAATGTTTGACTGAACAGTCAAATTCCATCGTCCTCAACATAACCGACAAGCTCTAAACCGAAACCAGACAATCCAGTTAGCTTTGTTGGGGTGCCCATAACGCGCATTTTGGTCACACCTAAATCAGATAATATTTGTGCGCCCACCCCAAATGTTCTTAAATCCCAGCTCGACGATAATGCGGATGAAACATCGCCTCGATCTTGTTGCTGATATCGCTCAACTTTTGCTGCCAATTGTTTATTTTGCTGCGGCTGGCGTAAGACCACCAACACCCCTTTCCCTGCTTGTTGGATCTGAGACATGACTTTATCTAATGGCCAGTGCGTAGGCTCGCGTGTCGCTCCTAATAAATCACCTAGTGGATCAGCCATATGCACCCGCACCAAAGTTTCTTCATTAGGCTCAATATCACCTGCAACTAATGCCAAATGTACCTGCCCATTAACCGTATCCTGGAAGCTATAAAGCGTAAAATCACCCTGCTTTGTTGGCATATGACATTGGGATAATCGTTGCACCGTCATTTCATTTTCAAGACGATAACTAATCAAATCGGCAATAGTACCTATTTTTAAATCATGTGTTTCAGCAAATTTTTCTAAATCTGCCCGTCGCGCCATGCTGCCATCTTCATTCAGAATTTCCACGATCACAGCAGAAGGATCTTTGCCGGCAATTTGAGCAAGGTCACAACCTGCTTCAGTATGGCCAGCACGTGTCAAGACACCGCCTAGCTGTGCTTTAAGTGGAAAGATATGGCCCGGTTGAACAATATCTTCTGGCTTTGCATCCATTTTCACGGCTGCTTGAATCGTCTTGGCCCTATCAGATGCTGAAATACCCGTCGTGACACCTTGTGCGGCCTCAATAGAGACAGTGAAATTAGTCTCATAACTGGTCTGATTATCGGATACCATCAAAGACAGGCGAAGTTGTCGACAACGATCTTCAGTTAAGGTTAAACAAATCAAACCTCGTGCATAACGCGCCATAAAATTAATCGCTTGCGCCGTCACACATTCTGCGGCCATGACAAGATCGCCTTCATTTTCGCGATCTTCATCATCCATAATAATGACCATTTTCCCCTGTTTCAGATCATCTGTAATTTCAGATGTACTATTTAGTTTCATTAAGAATTGCCTTGCATAAAGCCATGTTTGAGTAATATTTCTTTACTAATATTTGTATCTTGTTGTGGTAATAATCGTTCTACATAACGCGCAATTAAATCCACTTCGAGATTTACTTGAGTACCAATCTGATAATTGTTCATAATTGTTTCTTGTAGTGTATGAGGGATAATATTCACTTCAAACCAATTATCTGCTGCCTCATTAACAGTTAAGCTAACACCGTCAATACAAATGGATCCCTTTTCAGCAATATAGCGCTCTAAACCAGCGGGGACTTCAAAGCGAAATTGAACTGAACGAGCCGATTGTTGTTTTGATAATAATTTTCCTAAGCCATCAACATGGCCGCTGACAAAATGGCCTCCTAAACGGTCACCCACCGCCAATGCTTTCTCAAGATTTATTTCTAATCCTGATTCCACATTACCCAAACTAGTACGCTCAAGACTTTCCCGTGATACATCAAAACTCAATGTTGCACTCGCCAGATCAACAACCGTCAAACAAACACCATTGATTGCCACACTATCACCCAATGACACATCCGATAAATCCAATTTCGCTGTTGCCACTTGCAAATACAAATCACCGTCCTTAGATTGCACTTCTTTAACCTTGCCTATCGCAGCAATAATGCCCGTAAACATATTATTTATTCTCACTATAATTTAGTATGGCTGTAATTCGCCAATCATTACCAATAGCACGAATATCACTAATGCTGAGATCAATATTTTGTGCCATCGTTTGTAATTCTGGCAAATGAAATAAACCCTTTGCTAAATCGCCCATCAATTTGGGTGCCATGTAAATAATCAGTTCATCAATCAAATTTTCTTGTAATAATGCACCATTTAATACCGAGCCCGCCTCAACCAATACATCATTAATTTCACGCTGTGCTAATTCGGTCATCAATGCATGCAAATCAACCTGCTGACTTTTTGCTGGCAAAGTAATGATTTCTGCTTTAACAGACGATTTATCAGCAACTGTACTTGCGATCAATACATCACCTTCATCGTGAAAGATCTTAGCTTGTTCAGCTATTTGTAACTGACTATCAACCACCACTCGCAATGGTTGTCTGACAGCTTGAATATCAGGATACCAATCACCTTCAGGTCTAACCGTTAATGCTGGATCATCTGCTAACACGGTGCCAATCCCCGTTAAAATAGCCGAACTTCGGGCGCGTAATCTTTGCACATCTTGTCGAGCATCTGATCCTGTTATCCACTGGCTTTCACCTGAGGACATCGCAGTCCGACCATCAATACTCATCGCTATTTTACTGCGAACATAAGGCCTACCTACACGCATACGCTGACAAAACCCAGGGTTAAGTTTCTCTGCTTGTTGCTGCAACAATCCGACTGAAACTTCTATCCCTGCATTTTTTAACTTCTCAATACCTGTGCCAGATACCAATGGATTAGGATCCATCATCGCGATAAAAACACGTTTTACACCTGCTTTGATCAATGCATCAGCACAAGGAGAAGTACGTCCAGTATGACTACAAGGCTCCAAGGTCACATAACAATCTGCATCTTTTGATTGCTGGCCAGCATCAAGTAATGCATAAACTTCAGCATGAGGATCGCCTGCACGTTGGTGATAGCCTTCACCGATAGTTTGGCCATCCTTTACTAACACACAGCCTACTCTTGGATTGGGATCGGTCGTAAAAAGCCCACGTTCTGCCAACTGCAAAGCACGGGCCATATAGTGTTCATGAACTGCCATGATAATTACTTATTATGTCGATCTCGACAGCGAGAGCAGATATGCTTGCCATTTTCATGATCCCATCCTGCTTCCAGCGCTTCTTCCAATGGCCCTTCATACCAAGAACGTCCATCAGTTATTCGTCGACCTTCTATATCGCCACGTAAAGTACTCCTAGTTTGTTCAATATAACGAACACCTTGAGGATTGCAGATATCACAAAAAATAATCACTCGAAGCATAAATCTATTCCTTGGTTACTTGTTCGGTACGACTTTTCATTCGTTCAATTTCTTCATGAAACGCATTTACATCCTGAAAGCTTCGATAAACTGATGCAAAACGAACATACGCTACTTCGTCTAATTCATGCAAGGCATCCATTACCCAGTCACCGACTAAACGACTTTCCACCTCACGATCACCTGTCGCAATTAGCTGCCTTACAATGCCTTTTACCGCACTATCAATGGCATCAATACTAACAGGCCTTTTTTCTAAAGCCCTTAAAAAACCTGATCGTAACTTATCTTCAGAAAACACCGCCCGAGATTTATCACGTTTAATTAATCGGGGTAAGGTTAATTCGGCAGTTTCATAGGTGGTGAAACGTTCATTGCATTCCACACAACTACGCCGACGACGAATAGCATCCCCTTCTGCAGAAAGGCGAGAATCTATGACTTTAGAATCATCAGCACCACAAAAAGGACAACGCATATTAATTAATCTTCTGAGTATTTCTAGTTATTGTAGACAGGAAGTGTCTGACAAACAGCTAATACTTTAGCTTTAACATTATTGATTACCGCATCTTCACCACGGCTATCAATCACGTCACACATCCATGTTGCTAAATCTCGACACTGTTTCTCTTTAAAGCCTCGTGTCGTCACTGCCGGTGTACCGACACGAATACCAGAGGTTACAAAAGGTGATTGCGGATCATTTGGAACCGCATTTTTATTGATGGTGATATTGGAATCACCTAACCAAGCATCAACCTCTTTACCTGTTAAGCCTGCTTCAATAAAACTCACCAAAAACAAATGGTCATCTGTACCTTTTGAAACCACATCATAACCACGCGCCATAAAGATATCAGCCATCACGCGAGCATTTTTGATCACTTGCTGTTGATAAGTACGGAACTCTGGCAACATTGCCTCTTTAAATGACACTGCTTTAGCGGCAATCACATGCATTAATGGGCCACCTTGAAAACCAGGGAATACCGCCGAATTTAGCTTCTTCTCAATTTCTGCATTGGCTTTAGCTAAAATCAGACCACCACGGGGACCACGTAAGGTTTTATGAGTCGTCGTCGTCGTCACATCGGCGATTTGTACTGGGCTCGGATATTCTCCAGCAGCAATTAAACCCGCCACATGCGCCATATCAACGAGCAAATATGCACCGATAGAATCAGCAATATCACGAAAACGCTGCCAATCAACAATGCGTGAATAAGCAGAAAATCCAGCAATCACCATTTTAGGTTGATGCTCTTTAGCTAACCGCTCAACTTCATCGTAATCTATCTCGCCAGTATCAGCATTTAAACCATAAGAAACAGAGTTATAAATTTTACCCGATGCACTGACTTTAGAACCATGCGTTAAGTGACCTCCATGCGCCAAACTCATGCCTAAAATTGTATCGCCCGGTTGTAATAATGCTAAATAAACAGCGGCATTAGCTTGGGAACCTGAATGCGGTTGAACATTGGCATAATCGGCACCAAACAATTCTTTAGCGCGGTCGATTGCTAATTGCTCGGCTTTATCAACATACTCACAACCACCATAGTAGCGTTTGCTAGGATAACCTTCGGCATATTTATTAGTTAATGACGAGCCTTGCGCTGCCATAACACGGGGGCTGGTATAGTTTTCAGAGGCAATCAATTCAATATGATCTTCCTGACGTTGGTTCTCAGCTTCAATAGCTTGAAACAATTCATCATCAAAACCAGCAATGGTCATGTTTTTCTTGTACACAGATTTCCCCTGTTTCTACTTTAGAATTAACGGTATATTCTATCCCACTACGCGCTATGCTTCTATGCCATAGTCATTTTTTTGTATTTCCTTCATAGGTTAAGCCATTTATGAACATATCATTATTAGGGGCAGGATTGATGGGGCAAGCTTTAGGTCAACACCTCCTTGCACAAAATCACCCATTAACCGTGTTTAATCGCAGTCCTGAAAAAACCGTGAATTTACAACAACAAGGTGCACTTATTGCAAGCTCTGCGCAAGATGCCATTAAAGCCGGTGATTTTTGCCTTTTAATGCTTAGTGATGCCGATGCCATTAATACCGTTCTTGATAGTATCGAAGTTGATACCTTCGTCGGCAAAATGATTATTCAAATGGGCACAATTGCACCAGAAGAATCTCGCGCTCTCGCCAAACGAATAACTGACTATCAAGGGTTTTATTTGGAATGTCCGGTATTAGGCAGCTTGCCAGAAGCCAGATCAGGCAGCTTAATTCTGATGGCTGGAGGCAGTGAACAGGATTATCAAACCGCATTGCCACTATTGAAAATAATCGGAAATGATCCACAACATATTGGTGATATTGGCCAAGGATCAACTGTTAAATTAGCTATGAATCAATTAATTGCCGGATTAACCTCAAGCTTTGCATTAAGTCTAGCTTTGGTGGAAAACCAAGGTGTTACCACCGACCAGTTTATGAAAATTGTTCGAGACAGTGCTCTTTATGCGCCAACCTTCGATAAGAAACTCGACCGAATGCTACAACGTGATTTTGCTAATCCAAATTTCCCCACCAAACACTTAGCCAAAGATATTCGGCTATTTTTAACGGTTGCTAAACAGCTAGAGTTAGAAACCTGTGCACTAGAAGGCATCGATAAATTATTGGATAAAACCTTACAACAAGGTTTAGCGGATACCGATTATTCAGCAGTTTATTCCGGTGTGTCAACGTCAAAATAGTTATCCTCTTATCTCTCCCTCGACTACACCAACTAAGACTCACCATTTCTCCGTTCGTGGCCGTCCCTGCTGTTAGTTATCCATTCATGGTAAGTTTATTAGTTCTCCGTCCATGGTGAGTTTATTGGCTCTCCGTTCGTGGTGAGTTTATTAATTCTCCGTTCGTGGTGAGTTTATTAATTCTCCGTTCATGGTGAGCCTGTCAAACCAGCTTTCTTATCTACCCTTCAACAAGCTCAGGGCGAACGAAGTTTATTTTCTTTCACTCATCTTGAAGCTTTCTTTGCTTTGTTCCTCTGGCGATGTTGACCCCATCAGCTCTCCATCCACAGTGAGTTTGTTAGTTCTCCGTTCGTGGTGAGTTTATTAGCTCTCCGTTCGTGCTGAGCCTGTCGAACCACCTTTCTTATCTACCCCTTCAACAACCGACTCTGAGGGTAAAGGCGGCCTACCTAAAGACTATGAAGCAAACAAATCCTGACGAACAATAGTTTCAACCCGATCCGGCCCCGTAGAGACGATATCAATCGGCACACCAGCTAAGTTTTCAACTTTATTGATATAGGCTTGTGCATTAGCAGGCAAATTATCAAATTCAGTAATGCCTAAAGTGGAGTCACTCCAACCCAGCATATCAATATATTGTGGTTCACAACCTTCAAACTCATCAGCACTCAGCGGCAATACATCAACGGCTACCCCATCACGCTCATAGCCAATACATAAACGAATCGTTTCTAGACCATCTAATACATCAAGTTTGGTCAAACATAGTCCGGTGATGCTATTCACCCAACAAGCACGATTTAAAGCAACCATATCTAGCCAGCCACAGCGACGATCACGACCTGTTGTTGCACCAACTTCATGACCTTTATCGGCTAAATATTGACCAATTTCATTAACACCACCCTCTTCATCGAGTAATTCTGACGGAAACGGACCTGCGCCAACACGCGTTGCATAGGCCTTAGTAATACCTAAAACATAGTCAATATGGCAAGGGCCAACACCAGAACCTGCAGCACATCCACCGGCAGTCGTATTTGATGATGTCACATAAGGATAAGTACCATGGTCGATGTCTAATAAGGCACCTTGAGCACCTTCAAACATCACATTATCGTCAGCTTCTGAATACTCTTTTAACAATTGAGGAATATCAGCAATCAATGGCAATAAAACATCGCGCATTGCAAGCGTTTCATCACGTACTTGTTCAAAATTCACCGGGGCTGATTGATAATAATTAATCAATGAGAAGTTGTGAAATTTCATCACTTCTTCAAGTTTGCTCACAAAACCTTGCTCATCAATTAAGTCACCTAATCGTAACCCACGTCGTGCCACTTTATCTTCATAAGCTGGGCCAATTCCTCGGCCTGTTGTGCCAATGGCATCTTTACCTCGGCGGCGTTCTCGTGCCTGATCTAAAGCAATATGATAAGGCAAGATAAGCGGGCAAGCCGCACTGATTTTTAAACGTTTACGAACAGGAATGCCATTAGCTTCCAGTTCGGTCATTTCTTTAAGTAATGCTTCCGGAGATAACACCACCCCATTGCCAATCAAACATTGAACATGTTCACGCAAAATACCGGATGGAATCAGGTGTAAAATCGTTTTTTGGCCATCAATAACCAAAGTATGGCCAGCATTATGACCGCCCTGAAAACGAACTACCGCTGAAACATTATCAGTCAGTAAATCGACAAGCTTACCTTTACCTTCGTCACCCCATTGGGAGCCGATCACAACGATATTTTTAGCCACTTATTTGTATTCCTATTTCTGCCACTAGCAAGCGGCTACAATAATATTTATTTCGATTTTTGTTCAGGAAGTTGATAGATCACTATTTCACCCTGATTGCGTAATTGTGCCACTTTTTGTTGCTCAGCTTCATCATCAGACCACGCAACAGAAATAGCTGCTTTGCCTTCACCAACATTAGGCAATTGATTTGCTATCGTTTTTAAATCTAAACTAAAGCCTGTAGCGGGTTGTGCATTACCAAAATCTTTACCAATATCATCATAACGACCACCCATAGCAATCGCTTGTGATGAACCAGGCTGATAAGCTGCAAACACAACCCCGGTGTGATAGTGATAACCACGCAACTCTGCCAAATCAAAATTGATCGCAACATTAGGCAGTCTTTTCGCTGCCATATCGATAATGGCTTGTAACGTTGCTAATGCATCCTGTACTTGCTCCGGTGCATTGCTAAGCGCTTGTTTCGCTTGTGGTAGTGCTTCTACACCCCCATTTAACTCTGCTAATGCCAATAACATAATATGGCTATCATCAGACAATTGATAACTCGTTAATAAAGCTTTAATTTCAGCTATTGCTTTGCGCTGTAGAACTGAAAACAGCTCTTGTTCTTGGGCATCATCCAAACCCGCATGCTGAGCTAAACCGCGATAAATACCAACGTGACCAATATCCAATAATAATGTTGTAGCGATATCTGTACAGCTAATAATCTCAACCATTAACTGCAATACTTCGATATCACTTTCAGGGCCGGTATCACCATAAATTTCGGCGCCTAACTGAATAGGATTACGAGAAGTACCCTGCCCTTGCGGTAAGGTATGCAACACATTACCGATATAACATAGTCTTAATACATCTTGTTGCCCACGCAAATTATGAGCGGCAATACGTGCCACTTGGGGTGTCATATCAGCACGAATTCCCATCAACCGTCCCGACATTTGATCGGTTAGTTTAAAAGTTTGCAAATCAAGTTTTTTGCCGGTTCCTGTTAATAAGGAATCTAAGTATTCTACTAATGGTGGAAAGACTAACTGATAACCCCAGCTTTGCATTTTATCCAGCAATTTTCGGCGTAATGTTTCAAGTTGCACTGCTTGTTGAGGCATTAACTCATCAATGCCTTCTGGCAGCAACCAACGTTCTTTCTGACTCATGTAATTAATTTACCCAATAAAGTAAAACTACGCCCAAGACCATACTAAATAAACCAATAGCTCTTAGTTTCTGATCATTCATACTGGCCATTTGTATCAGTGCTTTTCTAAATGTAGATGGACTTAGAAAAGGCATAAGACCTTCAATCACCAACATCAATGCCGTTGCTATCCAGAGACTATGTAATAAACTAGTGCTCACCTATTGTTTTGTACTAAAGCTATCGAAGAATTCGCCTTTCGGTTCAATCACCAACATATCATCACCATTAAATACATTTTTATAAGCATTTAAACGACGATAGAAAGCATAAAAACCTTCATCTTTACCATAAGCTTGAGCATAAATATCAGTGGCTTTTGCATCACCATTACCACGAATCTCTTCCGCTTTTTGTTCTGCTTCAGCTAGTACGGTAATTCTTTCTCTATCTGCTTTTGATTTAATAGATTCTGCTTCTTCCGCACCCTGAGCACGTGTTTCATTGGCTTCTTGCAAACGTTCTGTCCGCATTCTAAGATATACCGCTTCATTAATGTCTTGGGGGAAGTCAATTCGCTTAATGCGGATATTAACTACTTCGATACCAAACTCTTTGGCACTCTTATTAGCCTCCGTCAATATCTCAGCCACCATCGTTGTGCGATCACCCGCAACCACTTCATTCACCGTTCGGGTAGCAAAGGCATCACGTAAACCATTATTCACAATATGAAATAGTCGTGAACTCGCTAAACGTTGATCGCCACTTACTGCAGTGTAATAAAGGCTAGTATCAATAATCCGCCATAATAAAAATGAATCGACTAGTAAATTTTTATTTCTACCTGTTAGATAATTTTCTGGCTTCGCATCAATCGTTAAAATACGACCATCAAAACGTTTTACTTCTTCAAAACCGGGTATTTTGAAATGAATCCCCGGTTTAAAATCAGCTTGTTTTATTTCACCTAAACGGAGTAATAAAATACGTTCACGTTGATCGACAAAAAATACCGTTGAGCTAAAGATAACAAAGGCAACAAAGCCAAGAAAGATAATTAAATTTATTCGTGAAGCCATCTTAACGCCCCCCTCTGCTACGTGCATCATCGCGTGCTGATGAACTAGTTGACGCTGAACCTGTTGATGGATATGCCGTCATATTACCCAAATCAATTCGGGCTGGTGACAAGGTATTGGGGCCGCGCATTCTATCTAAAGGCAAGTACAATACATTATTACTATCTTTCGACACATCAACTAATACTTTTTGGCTACGACTATAAACCAATTCCATAGTGTCTAAATACAGGCGTTCCTTAGTAATATCAGGTGCTTTTTCATATTCTGCTAACACTTGTAAAAAACGACTAGTTTCACCATTGGCCTTAGCAACAATTTGGTTTTTATAGGCTTCAGCTTCTTGCTCTATCCGTACCGCTTTACCACGTGCTCTTGGCACAATATCTTTAGCATAAGCAGAAGCTTCATTGATTTGGCTTTCTTTATCAGCATCGGCTTTCACTACATCAGCAAAAGCGGCTTGCACTTGTGGCGGTGGTTGAATATCAGGCATATTAAAGTTAGTCACGACTAAACCTGTGCCATAATCTTCTAGCAATTCTTGCAGCGCCACTTCTGCTTTTTGTGCCATCGAGGCACGACCTGTTTTAAATACGCCATCCATGGTTGTTTTACCGACAATTTCCCGTACTGCACTTTCAGTCATTTGGCGTAACGTTAAATCAGGGTTAACTACATTAAATAGATACTTAGCAGCATCTTCAACATGAAACTGAACTTCTACTTTAAGCTCAATAATATTTTCATCTTGAGTTAACATCAGTGCTTCTGATGAAACGCTGCCACCACTTTGTCCAAAGCCAATAGTGGCTGTTCGAATCTGCGCAACATCAACTTTTTCAACTGTTTCAATCGGATAAGGAATATGCCAATGAGGCCCCGGTTGTGTTATTTGAGTATAAGCCCCAAAACGAAGCTCAACACCACGTTCAGCTGGTTGAACGATATACCAACCAGAAATAAGCCAAACAACCAAGATCACTAATAAAATTAGTCCAACACCGATTGACCTACCATTATTACCTGATGAACTATTATCATTAGAAGAGTTGCCACCGAATATTCCCGCTAATTTGCGTTGAAAATTGCGGATTACTTCATCAAGATCAGGTGGTCCATCATCGCCACGATTACCCCATGGGTCTTTATCACCATTATTGCCAGGTTCATTCCAAGCCATTTAGCTCTCCAAAATGAGTTTTATAATTGATACCCATAATACATGGGTATACCACACACCTATTTTACGGAGTTAGTGCACATTAGGAAACTATTGATTGCTCTAACCCTCCGAATTCTACTTGCTGTTCAGGAAAATATTCTTGTAATGCTTGCCTCAATAAATCCAAGCCTTCGCCTGTCATTGCTGATAACCAAACACGGTTAATCTTGCCATTTTCATCTCGATCCATACGAGCATCATGATCATCCAATTGATCTATTTTGTTACAGACAATCAATTGTGGCACTTCATCTGCGCCAATTTCTTGCAATACGGTATTAACATGCTGCATTAAATCATCTCGATCGGAAGCACCCGCTTCTACAATATGTAATAACAATGCCGCATCACGTGTTTCTTCTAACGTTGAACTAAATGATTCAACCAAATCATGCGGCAATTTTCTGATAAACCCGACCGTATCAGCCATAACCAAAGCTTGCGTATTCATTAATTTTAATCGCCGTAAAGTCGGATCTAAGGTAGCAAATAAACGATCATCCGCATAAACATCCGCGCTGGTTAAGCGATTAAATAAAGTCGACTTTCCCATATTGGTATAGCCAACTAGCGATACCACGGGTACACCACCACGTCGACGAGAACGCCGACCTTGCTCACGTTGCGAGCGTACTTTTGCTAAACGTTTTTTAAGTGATTTGATTCGCTGACCTAATAATCGGCGATCAGTTTCTAACTGCGTTTCACCTGGCCCACGTAAACCAATACCACCTTTTTGTCTTTCCAAATGTGTCCAGCCTCGAACAAGTCGGGTAGACAAATGTTTCAGTTGCGCTAACTCAACTTGTAACTTACCTTCATGGGATCGTGCCCGGCGAGCAAATATATCGAGAATTAATCCGGTACGTGCAATCACCCGACATTCTAATTTTTTCTCAAGATTACGCTCTTGGCTAGGTGATAACTCATGATTAAAAATAACTAGTGCTGCATTGCTAGCAACAACCTGTTCACGAATTTCTTCAACCTTACCTGAACCCGCAAAGAACTTAGAATCAGGCCGATGCCGCTTACCATGAACAATGCTCGCTATTTTAGCGCCAGTAGAGCCAACTAATTCGATAAATTCTTGTTCAGATTCGGCAAAATCTGCAACATTAAAATTAAGGTGAACTAACACCACCGACTCTTTCGATGATGAATCATCAAAAGCGGCATTACTATCAGGACGATCGAACAATCAATAAGCTCCTTTATTCAGCTTTATCATCAAGGTGAATTTCGATATTCCGTGTCGGAACAATCGTTGAAATAGCATGTTTATACACCATCTGATTCACTGAGTTTTTTAGTAAAATCACAAATTGATCAAATGAGTCAATTTGGCCTTGTAATTTGATGCCATTAATCAAGAAAATAGAGACTGGCACGTTTTCTCGTCTTAATGCATTCAAGAACGGATCCTGTAACGTTTGTCCTTTGGCCATAGTGTTCCCCTTTTATTATTATTTTTACACTGTGTTTTTATACGTTTGATTATGCTACTGCTCACTCACTAATTGTGAGCATTCATTCTCCAAAAAGTTCAATACTTGTTCAATAGGCAAGTCTGCTCCACTATCAAACCAAACACCATCTTGTTGTGACCTTAGCCATGTCAACTGGCGTTTTGCCATTTGTCGGGTTGCAATAATGGCTTTATCCATCATAGTTTCCTGATCATATTCGCCCGATAAATGTGCCCATGCTTGCCGATAACCAACCGCACGAATAGCCGGCAAATCCGGATGACAATCAGACCTTTTAAATAATGATTTTACTTCATCTAAAAAACCATTGGTGACCATCATCTTATACCTATCAGCAATACGTTGATGCAATACGCTACGCTCAAAAGGATTCACGATAATCTTAATAACATTATAATCAAGTGATATTTCTGTCTGTTGCGTGAGATCAGTGAGCGATTGCCCGGTAATTTCATATACTTCTAAAGCACGCTGTAATCGCTGTGGATCATTAATATGGATACGAGCTGCTGACACTGGATCAATTTCCGCAAGGCGGGCATGTAAATGAGCTAAGCCATATAGCTTAACTTCAGCTTCTAGTTTCGATCTAATTTCAGGATCTGCGCTCGGTAAGTCCGCAAGACCCTGTTGTAATGCTTTGAAATAAAGCATGGTACCGCCCACTAACAAAGGAACCTTTCCTCTGGCAGTAATATCAGCCATCAAACGAAGAGCATCTTCACGGAATTTACCGACAGAATAACTTTCCGTTGGGTCAAGAATATCAACAAGATGATGAGGATAGGCTGCTAAGGTATCGCCATCTGGTTTTGCCGTACCTATATCCATATCACGGTAAACCAGTGCCGAATCAACACTAATTATTTCAACCGGATAGCGCTGCGCAATTTGAATTGCTAAGTCAGTTTTACCCGCGGCTGTCGGCCCCATAATAAATAGGGCTGGAGGATAATTTGAGGCGGTACTAGTCAGGATTAGCCCTGTTTCATCGTATCGTAGAATTCAGCATTGGTTTTAGTCGCTTTCAAGCGATCCATCAAGAACTCCATCGCTTCAACCGGATCCATTGGCGCCAATAGTTTACGAAGTATCCATAATTTATGAAGATCGTCTGCTTGCGTGAGCAAGTCTTCTTTACGTGTACCTGAACGAGTCACATTAATCGCAGGATAAATACGACGATCCGCAAGCTTGCGTTCCAGTTGAAGTTCCATATTCCCAGTACCCTTGAACTCTTCAAAGATAACCTCATCCATACGCGAACCCGTCTCAACCAAGGCGGTCGCAATGATAGTCAAACTACCACCTTCTTCAATATTACGAGCAGCACCAAAGAAACGTTTAGGGCGTTGTAGTGCATTCGCATCTACACCACCTGTTAACACCTTACCTGAAGATGGTGCAACCGTATTATAGGCACGTGCAAGTCGTGTAATAGAGTCTAGTAAAATAACAACGTCACGTTTATGTTCAACTAAACGTTTCGCTTTTTCAATGACCATCTCTGCCACTTGTACATGTCGCGTAGCAGGTTCATCAAAGGTACTTGATACCACTTCACCAACAACAGAACGTTGCATTTCAGTTACTTCTTCTGGACGCTCATCAATTAATAAAACAATTAAATCACTTTCAGGATAATTTGCCGTAATTGATTGGGCAATCATCTGCAGAATCATTGTCTTACCCGATTTTGGTGGTGCCACAATCAATCCACGTTGACCTTTACCAATGGGAGAGGCTAGATCGATTAATCTTGGTGTTATATCTTCGGTACTTCCATTGCCCCGCTCTAATGTAAATCGTTCGTTAGGAAATAAAGGCGTTAAATTTTCAAACGGAACTTTGTTCTTAGATTTTTCTGGTTTTTCATAATTAAGTTCTTCAACTTTAATCAGCGCAAAATAACGTTCACTATCTTTTGGCGACCGAATTTTACCGGTAATAGTATCGCCTGTTCTTAAATGAAAACGGCGTATTTGACTCGGTGATACATAAATATCATCAGGGCCAGCAATATAAGAGGCTTCCGGTGAACGTAAAAAACCAAAACCATCTTGTAATAATTCAAGGACACCAGTGGTGACAACTTCATCACCCTGTTTGGCGTGATGTTTAACGATAGCGAAAATTAAATCTTGTTTGCGGTTGCGAGCGAGTCCTTCAAGTTTTAGTGAAAGAGCAAGCTCCATAAGCTCAGCAGCAGACTGCTTCTTAAGTTCTGTTAGATTCATGTAGTACCTAGAGTGGGATTTTTCAAATAGAAATAATTAATGTTAGGCGTGCGGAACACACTGTGATTATAAATTGAGGGGGGAGACGTTTCAGAAAGTTGATAGTGATAATAGCAACTAAAATTTAGTTCGTCTAGCTAAAAGCCAACTAATTTCATTTTCCATAAAATATATTCTGAGGCAAACAGCATTTATATCACCTTAGTTCGTCGAAACTTTAGCAAACCTTCTTTTACCGACTTGGATAATATATTCAACTCCTTTAACAACAACTAAATTACGATCGAGCACTTTCTCGCCATCAATTTTAACCGCACCCTGTTTAATCATTCTAAAGGCTTCCGATGTGCTCACCGTTAAACCTGCTTCTTTCAATACATTGGCTATCGCTAATCCATCATCACCCACCGTTAAAATAACCTCATCAATATCGTCAGGAATTCCACCTTTCTTAAATTGATTGGCAAAACCATCGCGGGCCTGCTGGCCTTCTTGCTCGCTATGAAAGCGCATGACAATTTCTTGGGCAAAGTCTTTCTTGATTTCGATCGGATTACGACCAGCAGCAACATCATCCCGCCATTGTTGAATCTCAGTCACATTCCGAAAACTTAATAAATCAATATAACGCCACATTAAATCATCAGAAATTGACATAATCTTGCCAAAAATATCTTTAGGGCTGTCATTAATACCAATATAGTTATTGAGTGATTTTGACATCTTTTGAACGCCATCTAAGCCTTCTAAGATCGGCATCGTTAAGATAGTTTGCTGAGCTTTACCATAGGCTTTTTGTAATTCCCGGCCCATCAACAAATTAAACTTTTGATCGGTACCACCCAATTCAACATCGGCCTCTAACTCGACAGAATCATAACCTTGAATAAGTGGATACAAAAACTCATGAATAGCGATCGGCTGGCCACCTTTATAGCGTTTACTAAAGTCATCTCTCTCTAACATGCGGGCAACAGTGTGATTAGAAGCTAGGCGAATCATATCTGCTGATGAAAGTTTGTTCATCCAGTGTGAGTTAAACACAACTTTCGTTTTTTCAGGATCCAGAATTTTGAATACTTGTTCCTGATAAGATTTGGCATTTTCTTGAACTTGTTCCGGAGTTAATGGCTTACGTGTCACATTTTTACCCGTTGGATCACCAATCATGCCGGTAAAATCGCCAATCAAAAATAAAATCTCATGACCTAAATCCTGAAACTGTTTTAACTTGTTTAATAAAACGGTATGGCCTAGATGCAAATCTGGAGCTGTTGGGTCAAACCCAGCTTTAATGCGAAGTGGTCGGCCTGTTTTAAGTTTCTCAATTAACTCACTTTCGATCAGTATTTCTTCAGCACCACGTCGAATTTCGGCCATCGCTTGTTGCACAGGGACCATTTTTTTCTCCAAGAAATTTTAGATTTTCGCGAATAGTATCACAAGATAAATCAACAAAGGCTTCCATTACAATGAAAATGCTGCGAAAATGCCGGCTATCTACATTATGTGAATGCTAATCGATGAAACGAAACCGACTAATACGATCATCTAATACTGCAAGCATATTTGCTACTGCAGCACCACGCATTAGCAAGCTCCGTAGCTTGTTTGCACTATCATTACTGACATTTGCCTGCATCTTTATTGCCAGTGTTGTATTAACAAGCAGTGAATCAATTGCTAATACCACCGAGTCTCAGGTAATTGACTTGCCTAATCTACCTGCTGAATTACAAACATCCACTACCACCCAACAATCACTACAAACTAGTATAGCAATACCAGAATTATTAGGAGCAGAATCAATTATTCCTAGTAGTGAAGGTGGCGAAGTCATTGTTGATCACGCACATTCGGCTGAACTTGCCGCCATAGAACAAGCAATCATCACCACTCCTGATGTTTCAGAACCTCAATCAGATATACCTGCACCAGAAATCAACTGGCAACAAGTTACTGTAAAATCAGGTGATAACCTTTCACTTATTTTCCCTCGTGTTGGACTATCTGCGCGTGATGTTTATAACGTTGCCCAGTTAGGCGATGAAATTAAACCGCTGCTTAATTTAAGACCCGGCCAAACACTCCGCTTTGCCATCACAACACAACAAGATTCTAAGAAGTTACAACAATTACAGTTGCTACTAAGTCCAATTGAAACTTTAGATATTATTTCGGCAGATGATGGCTATCAAACAACCGTGATCACCCGTGACGTTGAACAGCGTCAAATGCATGCCTCAGGTAAGATTGAAAGTTCATTATTTGAAGCTGGAAAACAAGCAGGCTTATCGGATAAATTGGTAATGGAGCTAGCCTATATATTTGGTTGGGATATTGATTTTGCGCTCGATTTACGGCAAGACGACCATTTCAAACTACTCTATTCTGAAGATTACCTTGACGGCGAAAAAATTGCTGATGGGGCTATTGTAGCAGCAGAGTTCACCAATCAAGGTAAAACATTCCGTGCTGTTCGCTACACTGATGATACCGGTTTAAGCCGCTATTACTCACCTACGGGTGACAGCATGCGTAAAGCCTTTAGTCGTACCCCAGTTCACTTCTCACGCATTAGTTCACGCTTTAATCCAAACCGTAAACACCCTGTACTCAAAACAAGTCGACCTCATCGTGGTGTTGATTATGCCGCGGCTAGAGGCACACCCATTCTTGCGACGGGTGATGGTAAAGTTGATTTTGCCGGTACCAAAGGTGGCTATGGTCGTACGGTTATCCTGACCCATGGCGGCAAATACACTACTTTATATGCTCATATGTCCCGCTATAAAAGAGGCGTCAAACGAGGTAAACGTGTCCATCAAGGTGATGTAATTGGCTATATTGGTAGTAGTGGCCTTGCAACCGGCCCCCACCTACATTATGAATTCCGCGTCAATGGTGTTCACCGCAACCCATTAACTGTCAGCCTACCGAAAGCCGAAGCCTTAGCTAAAAAATATCGTGCTGATTTTGAGCAAAAATCACAGCCATTATTAGCACAACTTGACCAAGTAAATAACAATATTCTGGCACTAAACGATTAAGACTAGTCGACCGTGAGCTACTATATCGGGGTCATGTCAGGTACCAGTTTAGATGGTATTGATGTTGTTATTGCCAATTTTTCAACAGCGACACCATGTCAACTAATTGCCGCACAAACATTCCCCTTTCCATCCCAATTAAAATCAAGATTAACCTTTTTAATCAATGATATAAAATGTTCTCTTAATGAGTTAGGTGAGGTTGATATTGCATTAGGCCAGCTGATTTCTCAATCTATTAATCAGCTCATAAAGACACATAGTTTTAATGCGAATGATATCACTGCTATCGGTAGTCATGGCCAAACTATCTATCACTCTCCCAATAGTGATTATCCGTTTAGCATGCAAATTGGCAATGCCAATGTGATAGCAGAATTAACGAGTATTACAACCGTGGCAGACTTCCGACAACGGGATATTGCTGCAGGCGGTCAAGGGGCACCATTAGTACCGGCATTTCATCATCAATTATTTGCTGATCCTCGACACTATAGAGCGATTATTAATATTGGTGGCATCAGTAATATCACCCTACTGCCATCTGGTAATGAACATCCTATTTCAGGATTTGATACCGGCCCAGGCAATGTATTATTAGATGGCTGGATTTCACGACATCAACAACAAGATTATGACCAACAGGGCCAGTGGGCTGCATCAGGTCAATGTAATGATGATTTATTAGCGCTTATGCTTGATGAGCCTTATTTTCAACAAACAATTCCTAAAAGTAGTGGTCGTGAATTATTTAATATGGCTTGGTTGGATAAAAAGCTGACTGAATATAATAAGGATCTTCTGGCTGTTGATGTTCAAGCAACATTGGTCCAACTCACGGCACAGACTATTACTAATGATCTTCAACGTCATGGCAATAACAGTGAAGCGGTATTTATCTGTGGTGGTGGCGCCCATAATGATTATTTATTGTCTCAACTACAGCTAGGCTTGAAAGACAAAAAAGTAGCAACAACCAAAATGTTGGGCTTAGATCCTGATTGGGTTGAAGCCTGTGCTTTTGCTTGGTTAGCCTATAAAACCTTGAATAAACAGGCTGGAAACTTAACGTCCGTTACCGGTGCAAAACATCCGGTCGTACTGGGCGCTACTTATTCAACTTAATCTTAATCGTCGAGTGACAATTCATAATCCTCAGCAGATAATAATCCTTCAAGGTCATTCGCATTATCTGGCTGAATCTTAAATAACCAACCTTCACCAAATGAATCCTCATTAATGAGTTCAGGTTCATCTTCCAGCACTGTATTGATCGCTGAAATCTCACCTCCAACTGGCATATAAATATCAGATGCCGCTTTCACCGATTCCAACAACATGCACTGTTCTTTAGCAGCAAAACGCTGCCCTACTCCCGGTAATTCGGCAAATACTAAATCACCAAGTAGATCCTGTGCATGATCAGTAATGCCGACTGTAATTTCGCCTGAATCTTCGAGTCTTGCCCATTCATGGCTATCAGCATATTTTAAAGAACTTGGATTATCCATAAAATACCCTAGTACCGCCCATATAATTCATTCAAATGTTTGACTCTAGGCGCACAATCTTCATCGACCATATCCCAATCAAAACGCCAACTCCAGTTACCTTCCGTTGTTCCCGGTACATTCATTCTGTGTGCACCATCTAAACTTAACAAATCTTGCATCGGAATAATGGCAAGTTGTGAAACTGATTCTAATGAAGCTCGAATAAGCAACCATGGCATAGTTTCATGTGATTCACCGAGATATTCATATACCCGAGCTTTAGTCTGGTCATCTAGCTCTTCAAACCAACCTAGCGTTGTATTGTTATCATGCGTTCCAGTGTAGGACACACTATCGCAGGTGTGTGAATGAGGTAAGTAAGGGTTTGTTCCATCATCACCAAACGCAAACTGTAGAATCTTCATTCCTGGCATGCAGTATTTTTCACGTAATGCCGTTACTTGCTCAGTGATAATCCCTAAATCTTCCGCAACCAATGGTAGTTCACCAAACGTCTTCACTAATTGATTAAATAATGCCTCACCTGGTGCTGACACCCATTCTCCATCAATAGCTGTTTCACAACTGGCGGGAATTTCCCAACACGCTTCAAAACCTCTGAAATGATCAATGCGAATGAGATCAAACATGTCTAATTGTGTTTGTATACGCTGCTGCCACCAAAGAAAATCTTGATCAATATGTTTCTGCCATCGATATAAGGGGTTACCCCAACGTTGACCTGTTTCAGAGAAATAATCTGGAGGCACGCCAGCTACTATGGTAGCTTCACCTTTTTTATCTAAAGTAAATAACTCAGGATTAGCCCACACATCAGCACTATCATGGGCGACAAATATCGGCATATCTCCAAAGAGCAATACACCATGTTCATTGGCATAGTCTTTCAACGCATACCATTGTTGAAAGAACAAGAATTGTGCAAACCGACGAATATCGAGTGACTCTTCACGCTCTTCACGAATTTTATTGAGGGCTTTTACTTGTCGATCACGCAGAGGTTTCGGCCAGTGAAACCATGCTGTCGTGTGATTTAAACGGCGAAGCTCACTAAACAATACAAAATCTTCAAGCCAGTACTTCTGCTTCTGGCAAAAATCAGTAAATTCAGATCGTTGTTCATCATCTGTATTCGCCATAAATTGTCGATAGGCATGAACCAATTTAATCAGGAATGTATCACCTTGCAAGCCTTGCTCAGTATCAATCCACGATTGCTGTTGAACGGTTTCCAAACAGATCAATTTAGTATTAGCTGCATGCGCAGATAAACATTGATAAGGCGAGCCATCACTATGTGTTGGCCCTAATGGCAGCATCTGCCAAATAGACACACCTGATGCCTGTAGAAAATCTACAAATCGATAAGCATCTTGCCCTAAATTAGCCGCAGGCAAGCTGGTGATATGAAGTAATACCCCTGCCCGCCTTTGCTGAAATACTTGTGCTTGTTGCAACCCCATTTATTTAACTATTCACCACCGCGACGCATTGTGCCGCCCTGCTCAATACCACCACCACCATGAGATACTGTCTCAGATAGATTTTGTGGCACTTCTTGACCCAACATTTGGTAAAGATTGGACAAATGTAAACGGAATAAACGTTCAAAATCACTCACACTATCAGCTGAATTGTAATCGCCAAACCACCAGAACCAATCTGATCCTTCACAGATTGCCAATTGTCGTTGCAAAGCATGCTCCATTTCAGGCTCAAATGTTTGCTCAGCCATCACACGGTCATAGGTTTGTTTGACTTCACTTAGTAAGTCCCAGCCACGGTTTTTGTCCGGATCACCTATCCATGTTGAAAATGAACCATAAACCCAACTACCAGCAACCATTTTAGGTAATTCAGCAGCCTGAACACCATTGCTCAAACTATCTGAGAAAGTAGTTAATTCAAGCTCTGGGTGTTCAGCTAATCGTTGATACAGGTCTTGCAGGAAGTAATAACCATTATAAGAATAATATTCCCAAGCATTCTCGCCGTCTAAGATAACGGATACCACACGATCTTTATCTTCTTCTGTACCCTCTTTGATGGTTAGCAAATGACCAATAAAATCATTCACAGCATCTTCAGCACCCCACTTAGTGTAGGTAAAGCCAATCAAATCCGATAAGCCATCATCACGGAAGAAACACGCAGGAGTTGCACCCGGTAATTTGTACGGTTTATAAATGCTAGCATCTGACATTTCAGACAAATTAAAACTATTTCGTAATACATTTTCACCAGTGGCAGTCCAGGTAAATCCATGCTGAGAAATAACTTTCATGGTCTCAGTCGATACCGCACCTTCTGATGGCCAGCAACCCTTAGGCCGGAAACCAAAGAATGATTCAAATACCCGTAGGCCTTCTTCCATATGCCAATGCACCCGTTCTTCACCACCTGGATACGCTGTAATCTCAGGCAAAGCAGAGTCCGGCATTGCTTCATGAGTAGTATTAATATCAAGCATAAGCGGCACGATAGGATGTGCGTAAGGTGTCACTGATAATTCAACACGACCTGTTTCAGCCAAACGACGATAACGAGGAATAAGATCACTCAATAATTCACCAATCACAATCATCAACTGACGACGATCATGAAAAGTAAACAACTTGGCCTTTTTCATTAAGGCCTGAATTCGCACATCTGCACGTCGAACAGTTTCCCCCATCCACGCAAGGTGATACCACACCACCATATCAACCATGAATTGATCGTTAATATAGTTAAGTTGCTCAGAATCTTCTAAAAATCCTCGGGCCATCTCTGCTAATTTTGCAAAATGTGGGAACGGTGCAATTAATTTCTCTTCATTAGCTCGTAAGCAATCACTAATAAGCTTCTTACGCTCTTCAGCGCTTGCAGGCTGCACTGGTGAGTCCAATGCCATCAGCAATGGATCTTTTAAACGACCGGTACCTTTAAAGCGTGATTTTACTTGCTCATCATAATCAGCAATTTGCTCCAATAATGTGGGTGCAAAGTTAACCACTGCTTTGGCACCTGGCACATTCTCCAAATGCCACGCCATATCTACATAGTCTTTAATGACATGTAGATATGTCCACGGTAGATGGTACATACCGCCCATTGGTTCATTGTATTGTGGCTGGTGCATATGCCAGCATAAAACGACTTTTAATTTATTTGATTTTTTCAACTTAACTACTTTATCTGACATATCTATATTGCTGACCTAACATTTCTGGAGTGACTAATACCACACCTTCTGGTGATATTTCATATTTTGCTGCATCGGCAACGGGATCTTCACCAATCACCGTACCTTCTGGCACGATACACCCTTTATCGAGCACTACTTTTGTCAACCGACAATTACGGTTTACCGTAACGTCAGGCAAGATCACACAGTCTTGAATGGTTGAGTAACTGTGGATTTGCACTTTAGAAAACAATACCGAATGTTTAATCGTTGAACCAGAGATAATACAACCACCTGAGATCATAGAGTCCACAGCCATACCACGACGATCATCATCATCAAATACAAATTTTGCTGGCGGTAATTGTGCTTGGTAAGTCCAAATCGGCCAGCTATCATCATAAAGATTTAACTCTGGTGTAATGCCAATTAACTCAAGATTAGCTGACCAAAATGCATCAATCGTACCCACATCACGCCAGTAGCCAGGATCATTACCCTGTACATCTTTGTATGGATGCGCGACCACTTTATAGTTTTTAATTAATGACGGGATAATGTCATGACCAAAATCATTGGTTGAGCCTGGGGTATCGGCATCTTTAATCAGCTGCTCATATAGGAAGTCAGCATTAAAGATGTAAATACCCATTGATGCTAACGCCATATCACTACTGCCAGGCATTGGATTTGGATTGGCTGGTTTCTCAGTAAATTCCTGAATACGATAATCATCATCAACCGACATCACACCAAATTCAGAGGCCTCTTTCAATGACACCGTTAAACAACCAATTGTCATATCAGCATTTTTAGCTACATGCTCGGCTAACATATCACCGTAATCCATCTTGTAAATATGGTCACCTGCCAAAATGACAATATATTTCGGGCCATGATTTCGTAAAATATCAATATTTTGATAGACCGCATCCGCTGTACCGTTATACCAACCTTGCTCTGTTCGCTGTGATGCAGGTAATAATTCGACAAACTCACCCATTTCACCACGCATATATCCCCAACCTTGTTGAATATGGCGCATCAATGAATGTGCTTTATATTGCGTCAGGATACCAATGCGACGAATACCAGAGTTCACACAGTTTGATAGCGGAAAATCGATAATTCTAAACTTGCCACCGAAGGCAACAGCGGGCTTTGCACGCCAATCTGTTAACTGCTTTAAACGTGAGCCGCGACCACCAGCCAAAATAAGGGCTAAGGTATCTTTAGTAAGACGGCTTACAAAACGCGTGCTATCATTCTCTGACATGAAACATCTCCAAACGGGGGTGAGTGAACAAGCTTACAAGGCATATATCATACCGTATTAGTCGGGTTTAATCATCTTAAATCTTGCAAAAAATTATAAAACTAGGACTGAAATCATGAGTGCTAACCCACTATCTGAAGACTTAATTAGAATTATTGAAGCGCGTCATCACGACCCATTCTCGGTCCTTGGATCTCATCTTCACGGCAAAAAAACAACTGTGACTGTTTTTCTACGAGATACCCAAAAAGCATCGTTAAATGATGAACTTAAATTAACGCGAATTGAAGGTACTGATGTTTTCCAATGGACGGGTAAAACAGAGTTACTTAAAAAGCCCTATACCATTAATCGTATTGCAGGAAATGGCGATGCCGTCGCTAACCATGACCCTTATAGTTTTTTACCGCAACTATCAGAATTTGATCTACATTTATTCTCTGAAGGCAAACATTGGCATGCCTACCGAATTTTAGGCGCTCATCCCCAACAAGTTGATGGTGTAGATGGCGTTTTATTTGCCACATGGGCACCCAGTGCTCAACGGGTAAGTATCGTTGGTAATTTCAACCAATGGGATGGCCGCTGTAATCCAATGCGCGCTCGTGGCAGCAGTGGTGTATGGGAATTATTTATCCCCAACATTACTACAGGTGAAATCTATAAATTTGAACTCAGAGCTCAAGATGGTTCCTTACATTCCAAAATGGATCCTTATTGCCAACAAGCAGAATTACGACCTAACACCGGTTCTATTGTCGCTGGCGATAGCGAGCACAAATGGCAAGATACTGATTGGATGTCTAAGCGTGAAAAAGCCGATTGGTTACACACACCTCATTCCGTTTATGAAGTCCATATGGGTTCATGGAAACGTAATGAAGATGGAGGTTTCCTAACTTATCGCGAAATGGCAGAGCAAATGGTGCCATACGTTAAAGAACTGGGCTTTACCCATATCGAATTATTGCCCGTGACTGAACATCCGCTTGATATCTCTTGGGGTTATCAGACGACGGGGTATTTTGCGCCTACCAGTCGTTTTGGGTCGCCTGACGACTTACGTTATTTTATTGATACCTGTCACCAAAATAACATCGGTATTATTTTAGATTGGGTGCCAGGCCACTTCCCGAAAGATGCTCATGGTCTCGCACGTTTTGATGGTAGTGCATTGTATGAACACGAAGATCCACGACAAGGCGAACATCAGGATTGGGGAACATATATCTTCAACTATGGCCGTAGTGAAGTTACTAACTTCTTGTTATCTAGTGCTTTTTACTGGTTGGAAGAATTCCACATTGATGGTTTACGTGTCGATGCTGTCGCGTCCATGCTATATCTTGATTACTCTCGTGAAGAAGGCGAATGGGTTCCCAATCAACATGGTGGCCGTGAAAATCTTGAAGTCATTGAATTCTTAAAACACATGAATGTAGTATTGCATCAAGAACACCCTGGTTGCTTGATTGCAGCTGAAGAATCAACCTCATACCCAATGGTATCTCGGCCTGCTTCTATGGGTGGCTTAGGCTTCTCAATGAAGTGGAATATGGGTTGGATGCATGACATGCTCGAATACATGAAAGAAGACCCCATTAACCGTCGTTATCATCATGATTCACTGACCTTCGGTCTATTGTATGCCTTCACAGAAAACTTTGTTTTACCGTTTTCTCATGATGAAGTAGTGCACGGTAAAAATGCCATGATCAATAAAATGCCTGGTGATGAATGGCAACGATTCGCCAACTTGAGATTACTCTACACCATGATGTTTACTTATCCTGGTAAAAAGCTATTATTCATGGGCTTAGAATTTGCTCAAGGCACGGAGTGGAACTGTGAACGCGGACTTGATTGGTATGTGCTAGATTACCCTCTTCACAGCGGTATGAAGTCGTTGGTCAGTGATTTAAACAAGCTCTATACCGACACACCAGCACTCTACCGTCACGATTTTGATCCACATGGTTTTGAATGGTTAGATGCCAATGATCACGAACAATCAGTATTAAGTTATATTCGTAAAGATGGTGAAGATTATATCATCAGCATCTTTAACTTTACCCCGGTACCGAGAGAACCCTACCGTATTGGTGTGCCAGAGGCTGGCGAATATAAAGTGGTTCTAAATTCTGATGCTGAAACATATGGTGGTAGCAATATTGGCAACTCAACTACCATTAAAGCTGAAGATCAGCCATGGTCAGATAAGCCCTATTCGATTGAGCTTAGCTTGCCACCATTAGCGGGTGTTGTTTTACAAAAAGTATAATCATTTACAACAGTGGCAAAAAAAACCATGTTATCTAGGAAAAAATACGAAAAGCAAAAAATAGCACTGCAAATTGAGCTGCTTAAAGTGCAACGATGGGCCAAAAAAAATGGCGAACGAATTGTCATTTTGTTTGAAGGTCGTGATGCCGCCGGCAAAGGCGGCACTATCAAGCGCTTTATGGAGCATCTCAACCCGCGTGGCGCACATGTTATTGCCTTAGAAAAGCCCAGTGAAACCGAACTGGGCCAATGGTATTTTCAGCGCTATGTACAACATTTACCCACCGCGGGTGAAATCGTATTATTTGATCGCTCTTGGTATAACCGTGCCGGTGTAGAACGCGTGATGAACTTCTCCAATGAAGAGCAATATCAGCGTTTCTTAGTGCAAACGCCAGAATTTGAAAAAATGTTAATAGACAGTGGTATACGACTTTTTAAGTTTTGGTTCTCGGTAAGCCGTGATGAACAATTAGCACGTTTTCAAGCGCGTAAAGAAGATCCTCTCAAGCATTGGAAACTAAGTCCTATTGATATTGCCGCTTTAGATAAATGGGATGAATATTCGCAAGCCAGAGACAATATGTTTGTACATACTCACAACGCCCTTTCCCCTTGGACCATCATTGAATCTGATGACAAAAAAAGAGCACGATTAAATTGCATGCGTTATTTCTTGGATGCTCTACCCTACAATGAAAAAGACAGCAGCATTACCTCTAAGATCAATACTGATCTCGTCTATGAACCCTCAATACACAAATTTTTTCGTCGAAAAACAGACTAGCGTAAATATAAGCGGCTAATTCTGTCTTAATTCTTTAATCAAATTGATCAAGCTTGTTGTAGAGCTATCATGTACTGAGATGGCAGCGCCATCTTTTAAATCAGGCAATATAGCTTTGGCCAACTGTTTACCAAGCTCTACACCCCATTGGTCAAAGGAATTAATATTCCAAACAACACCTTGAACAAAGACTTTATGTTCATATAATGCCACTAATTTACCCAGCATTTCAGGTGTCAATTTAGCAAAAAGCAAGGTATTGCTAGGGCGATTACCCGGGAATACTTTATGAGGTAATAATGCTTCCAGTTCTTCACCTTCATGGCCTTCTTTAACCAATTCTGTACGCACTTCTTCAGCATTTTTACCTTTCATTAAGGCTTCTGATTGAGCCAGACCATTTGCCAATAAAATCGACTGATGATCAACTTCAGGATAATGACTATTAACCGGCAATACAAAATCAACCGGAATTAATTGTGTGCCTTGGTGAATGAGTTGGAAATAAGCATGCTGGCCATTAGTACCAGGTGTTCCCCAAATAACAGGGCCTGTTTTATAGCTTATTCTCTGTCCGGTACTATTAGTCACCTTGCCATTACTTTCCATATCTAATTGCTGCATATGACTCGGAAACCGAGCTAAAGAATGGTCATAAGGCACTATAGCTTGGGTATGAGCACCAAAGAAATTGACATACCATACGCCAAGCATACCCATAATAACGGGGATATTTTCTGCCAGTGGTTGATTTCGGAAATGATTATCCATTTCATGAGCACCCTCTAATAAACGCTCAAAGTTGTCCATACCAACATATAGGGCAATCGGCAAACCAATCGCACTCCACAGTGAATAACGACCGCCTACCCAATCCCAAATTTCGAACATATTGTCAGTATCAATACCAAATTCTGCAACAGCTGCCGCATTGGTTGATACTGCTACGAAGTGTTTAGCCACATCTTGTTGTTGGCCTGATTGTAAGAACCATGTTCTGGCTGATTCAGCATTAGTCAACGTTTCTTGGGTGGTAAATGTTTTAGATGCCACCACAAACAAGGTTGTTTCTGGCTTGAGATTTTCTAATGTAGTGCTCAAATCAGTACCATCAACATTCGATACAAAATGAACTTGCATTCCATCAACGCCATAAGGCTCTAGAGCATCACAGATCATCGCAGGACCTAAATCAGAGCCGCCAATGCCAACATTCACAATATCAGTAATTTTTTGACCACTATAACCAAGCCATTCGCCATTATGAACTTGATTGCAGAACCTTTTCATTTGAGCTAACACCGCATTCACCGCTGGCATCACATCTTCACCATCGACCATCACCGGTGTATTACTGCGATTACGCAACGCGGTATGTAAAACAGCACGCCCTTCAGTATTATTGATGACTTCACCCGAGAACATGCGCTCAGTCATCGCAGACAGATCAACTGATTTTGCCAAGGCAATTAGTTTTTCCATCGTTTTCTTAGTGATGCGGTTTTTAGAATAATCAAGTAATAGATCACCACAACGCACTGTAAATCGGTCAAAGCGAGCAGAATCTAGTGCAAACTCCTCACGCATTGAGGTGTACTTCAGATCAGAGTAGTGACGCTGTAAAGATTGCCATTCAGGTATGTTTATAGGTGTCATATTTTTCTTCTATAATTATTGTTTTAAATAACTTGCTAACGCATCCCATGCAATAGTTTCCTGCTCTCCAGTAGCCATGATTTTTACGCCCACAACTTGTTGACTTATTTCATCATCGCCAAGAATTAATGTCCAACGGGCACCACTTCTATCGGCACGCTTAAACTGATTCTTAAAACTACCACCGCCGCAGTGGCTAATCAACTTCAAATTGGGGATATCATCTCGTAACTGCTCAGCTAATAGCAATGATTGTTTTGCTGCCTGCTCACCGACAGCGACGATATAAGCATCTATCGCTCCTATTTCAGGCAATGCATCCATTACTTCTAACAGTGCCACTAAGCGCTCTATTCCTATCGCAAAACCAATTGCTGTTGCAGCCCTGCCTCCTAGTTGCGCAACAAGTCCATCATAACGACCACCAGCGCAAACAGTCCCTTGAGAGCCCAGATGATCGGTCACCCACTCAAATACTGTTTTACCGTAATAGTCTAAGCCACGTACTAATCTTGGGTTTATTTCATAAGCAAGGCCCGCTGCATCTAATGCTTCACAAAGTACCGTAAAATCTTGTTTTGATTCATCATCAAGATAATCGAGCAATTTTGGAGCAGCATCATTCAATGCTTGCATTGCTGGATTTTTACTATCTAATATCCTCAGTGGATTACTGTGTAACCGACGTTGACTATCTTCATCCAACTGCTCTTTATGAGCTTCAAAATAAATAATCAATTGATCACGATATGCTAATCGTGCTTCGGTAGAACCCAAAGAATTAATTTGCAGAGTGAGTCCCGTTAATCCTAATTGTTTCCACAAACGAGCTGTCATCAAAATCATTTCAGCATCAATATCAGGGCCGCTAAAGCCATAAGCTTCCACACCCACTTGATGAAACTGACGATAGCGCCCTTTTTGCGGACGTTCATGACGAAACATCGGGCCCATATACCAAAGACGCTGAGTTTGATTCAATAAACCATTTTGCATTGCCGCACGCACACAACCAGCCGTGCCTTCCGGACGTAATGTTAACCAATCACCGTTACGATCTTCAAAGCTATACATTTCTTTTTCAACAATATCGGTAACTTCACCAATAGAACGTTTAAATAATTCTGTTTTTTCAACTATCGGGAAACGAATTTCTTGATAACCATAACTCGTCAACACTTGCTTTAGGGTTGATTCAACTGCCTGCCAATAAGGTGTCGCTTCGGGAAGAATGTCATTCATTCCCCGAATAGAACGGATAATTTCTGCCACGCTTAACTTATGTCCTTTATCGGGATAATTGTTTCTGGATGAGATGATTGCTGTTGACGTGCTATACGCTGACGAATTTCACGTTCTAACTCATCAACTAATGCTTCATTTTCGACCTTATGATTAGGCTTGCCATCAACATATAATAAATTAGGTTCTCCACCGGTTAAACCAATCGCTGCTGACTTGGCTTCACCCGGACCATTAACCACACAACCAATGACAGCCACATCCATTGGTTCTAAAATATCTTCTAGTCGTGCTTCAAGTTCATTTACCGTCGAAATAACATCAAATTGTTGGCGCGAGCAGGAAGGGCAAGCAATTAAGTTCACACCTTTATTTCTAATTCTTAAACTTTTAAGAATATCAAATCCAACTCGAATTTCTTCTAGTGGATCCGCCGCCAGAGATACCCGAATCGTATCGCCAATACCCTCCGCCAGCAACATACCTAAACCAATAGCTGATTTCACCGATCCCGACCTAAGACCACCCGCTTCAGTGATCCCTAAATGTAATGGTTGCTCAATCTGACTAGCTAATTTGCGATAGGCATGCACCGTCATAAAAACATCAGATGCTTTCAAACTTAATTTGAACTCTGGATAATCTAGGCGATCCAAAATATCAATATGACGCATTGCTGATTCAACTAATGCATCAGGGGTTGGCTCACCATATTTCTTTTGTAGGTCCTTCTCTAATGAGCCAGCATTAACCCCAATTCTAATAGGAATACCATGATCACGAGCGCTATCAACTACAGCACGAACCCGCTCTTCTCGACCAATATTTCCAGGATTAATACGTAAACAATCTGCCCCTAATTCTGCCACCCGAAGTGCAATTTTATAATCAAAATGAATATCCGTAACTAACGGTATAGTGACTTGTTGCTTAATCAGACCAAATGCTTCAGCCGCTTCCATACTGGGAATCGAAACACGCACAATATCGGCTCCAACATCTTGTAGTGCTTTTATTTGGGAAACGGTGGCATTCACATCACAGGTTTCAGTATTGGTCATACTCTGTACCGCTATCGGCGCATCACCGCCAATGGCAACATCTCCCACCATGATCTGCCGGGATATTCGTCTAACAATTGTTGAGCTTGTTTCCATTAAATTTCTTCTTCTATCACAAATCTTGCCACATCACCCTGAGTATAAGGAGAAGTATCAAACACAACATTATTGTATTTAATAATCACCGCCGAGGATCGGCCAAGAGTGACGTCTAATGGCAATTTCCCAGAAACGCTCACGCTCTCATCCACTTTCATCATTTTATTTAATAGGGTTTGTTGGTCTGCATCCTTAATCTCTACCCAACTATCTCCCAAGAATTGCAATTTAATTGTTGGAAGATTTCCTGCTTCTGGCGCCTCCTGATCGGTAAGCTGTGCTAATTCTTGATCGATCTGATTTTGTTGTCCAACAACCAATTCTGACTCAACTTCCTGCTCCGGCAGTAATAATTGTGTTTCTGCCAATTCCGGTAATTGTTGTTCTATTTCTTCGGCTACACTTAATTCTGGTGAGGATATTTGTTGCTCAGCCTCCTGCTCTGCTGGCTCTATCTCTATGTTTTCAATCGGTACAACATCTTCTATCGGCTCAGATAAAGGCTTGACCACACTGGCATTAAAAGCATCATTTTCACTTTGCTGCTGATCTAGTTGCTCCCATGGTGATGCATTGTCTATTTCATCAATAACAAGCTGCGAACTCTGCCATTGCTGATATGCAAACCAAGTACTCGCCAAGAGCAACACAAATAAAATAACCGGCAGCCATGGAAATTTTGAAGCAGATTTAAATTGGTGCTTACTTAATAGTGTCGCTTCGGTCACTTTATATTCGATATTAAAAGCAGATAATAATTCTCTCTCCGGCAAGCCCAGAAATTTCACATAACTTGCAAAATAACCTCGAGCATAAGCCCTGCCATGTAGCAATTCCCACTGCTCGGTTTCCAAATTAACAATTGTTTCTTTACTTAATCGTAATTGTGCCGCCGCTTCAGAAATTGTTATTTTTTTGGCTTCGCGAGTTGCTTTCAGCCTTTCACCTACGCCAGGAGAGTCACTACCCACTACAATTTCTTCATTATCATCAGTCATCGTTAATACTGTCCATTTTTAACCTGCAATGCCTGATCAGAGTCTGGGAACTTCCCTTTTAATAACACACTATAACTAGCCACCGCATCTTGGTCATCCAGTTTATTTTCTATCCTTATCCCAACTAGGAGAGCTTGAGGACTCCAAGCAGAGACAGCTCTATAGCGTTCGATATACGCTCTTGCTTGTGAATAGTCTTGTTGTTGATAACTCAGCTCTGCCATCCGTAATAATGACTTACTTAAGTTTGGATTCATTTGCAATGCTTTTCGGAAATGAGCTTCCGCACGGACAGGATCTGGAATGCGACTGACACATAAACCGGCATTTTCCAATGCTTGTGCTGGGCTGCTATATAAGGGATTTTTAAGCGTTTCTAAAAACTGCTGCTCAGCCTCATCATAACGCTTTTGCTGGCACAAAAACACACCGAAATTATTGTGCGCTTCGGAATATTTCGGCGCCCGCTGTACCGATTCTTTAAAATGTTTTTCGGCTTTGTCCGTTTCACCCAAACGCTGATATAACAAGGCAATCGTATTATGGGCGCTGGGTAAGTTTGGATCTTGCTTTAATGCTTTTTCTAATTTCTCCAGCGCAATTTCATAATCACCGCGTTGCATATAATTGAATCCCAAGCGCATATTAATTTCAGCAGCTTTAGGATCGGGAGCGATATGTTCCGTTGGCCGAGTACTAGTAGCTTGTTGACAAGCCGTTAATACCAATATCATTAATGCCACTAAAAATACTTTCATTGTGCTGCTAAAGCCTCCGCCTCTGCTATCCGTTGAGTGCGCCGTGTTTTATCTTGAACTTCGCCGGCTAATTGTCCACAGGCTGCCACAATATCATCTCCACGTGTCTTGCGTATAGTCGCTACAAAACCACCCTCCACCAACTGCTTTTTGAATCGTACCATTACCGGCTTTGAAGAACAGCGATAAGTCGTTTTAGGAAAAGGATTAAAAGGGATTAAATTAATTTTAGTCGGTAAACCTTTTAAGATCCTCATTAAATCTTTAGCATCTTGAACAGAATCATTAATGCCTTCTAACAATACATACTCAATTGTAATATGACGCTTTTGGGGAACGTCGACATAACGTTTACAAGCCGCCAATAATTCCGCTATTGGATACTTGTCATTTAAAGGGATAATTTCACTGCGTAATTTATCATTTGCTGCGTGCAATGATATTGCTAAGCTGACATGGCAGTCTTCACGCAACTTATCAATCATGGGCACCATGCCTGATGTACTCAATGTCACCCTACGCCATGAAATACCATAAGCTAAATCATCACGCATTAAATTCATGGCAGTAATCACATTATTGTAATTAGCCAATGGCTCACCCATGCCCATCATGACCACATTAGTCACCATTCGTTTACCTTTGGGATCTTTATTTAAATACTCATTTGCCAACCAAAGTTGGCCTATAATTTCACTGGCATCAAGGTTACGATTGAAACCTTGCTGTGCCGTAGAACAAAAAGTACAGGCCAATGCACAACCGACTTGTGATGACACACACAATGTACCGCGGCCATCTTCAGGAATATAAACTGTTTCTATTGAGTTGCCACATGACAAACGAACAATCCATTTCCGAGTACCATCTTTCGAGATATGCTCCTGTAATACCTCAGGCAACTTAATCTCTGCCTGCCCGGTTAATTTTTGTCGCAAGACTTTGCTCAAATTAGTCATCTCAGCAAAATCCACCACTCTATATTGGTGAATCCATTGTAATAACTGGCGCGCACGAAAAGGTTTTTCACCAATTTCAGCAAAAAACCCTTCCAGACCTTTCTGATCTAATCCTAATAAATTAGTGCATGCCATGTCGTTATTTATGCCGCTATTATCGCGTACGAGCGCACAATTGATCTTCGGTAAAGAAGTAAGCGATCTCACGTGCTGCACTATCTGTCGAGTCCGAACCATGAACAGCATTCTCATCAATGCTTTGCGCAAAATCAGCACGGATAGTGCCAGCATCCGCATCCGCAGGATTCGTTGCACCCATTAAGTCACGATTTTTCAACACAGCACCTTCACCTTCTAATACTTGCACCATCACTGGGCCAGAAGTCATAAAGCTAACTAATGCACCAAAGAATGGGCGTTCTTTATGCTCAGCATAAAAACCTTCTGCTTGTCCTTGCGTTAAGTGAATCATTCGAGCAGCAACAATTTGTAATCCTGCTTTCTCAAAACGTGTATAAATATCACCAATCACATTTTTAGCTACAGCATCTGGTTTAATAATAGAAATAGTGCGTTCAATCGCCATCGTAAAGCCTCTTTTAAGAAGTTAAGTTAAAATTCTGCTATTTTACCATTTTATTACTAACCCGTTAGAACTATTAAGATAGAATTATGAAAGCCCAAATATAATGAATAGGTATTTAACGTAACCATGAATTCAAGCTTTAAACGAATTGGACTCTTTATTCGTAAAGACGATCCTGTGATGGAAAATGCGGTTACAAAAGTGACCGATTTCCTACAGAGCAAAGCATTAAACGTCTTTGTAAATGAACCATTACGATTTTTACCTGATCTTGACGTTATTTCTATTAGCGACTTTCCTAAAAAATGTGATCTTGCTATAGCTATTGGCGGTGATGGTACATTACTGTCTATATCTCGTGCACTGGCGGGAACAAACCTGCCTTTAGTCGGCATCAATGTAGGCCGTTTGGGTTTTCTTGCCGATGTCACCTTAAGTAAATTAGAGCAACAGTTATCACAAATCTTAACGGGTGAATATCGTGAAGACACACGATTTCTACTGCAAACAACCATTATCAAATCGGGTCAGCTTATTAGCATCGCAATGAACGATGTAGTCGTTCATTCACATCAAAGCTTGCATATGATCGAATTTGAAACATCTATCAATGGCCGTTTTCTCAATAGCCAACGTGCCGATGGAATCGTTATTGCCACCCCGACAGGTTCCACAGCCTATGCCATGTCTGCAGGTGGACCTATCCTAGATGTTGACTTAGACGCACTGGTACTAGCATCAGTCTGCCCACATGCATTAAGTAATCGACCTTTGGTTATTGCAGCTAACAGTATAATAGACATCACCTTAAGTGAAACCAATACCAACACCGCAATGGTGACCAGTGATGGTCGGCCAGGGCATATTTTAGAGCCTGGTGATACCATTCGGATTGAACGTCACCCAAGTACCATCAAATTATTACATTTAGAAGATCACGATCACTATTCGATCTTACGCGCTAAACTTGAATGGGGCCGCAAACTCACATGCTGATGAATTTGAGTGTTCGCAATCTGACTATCGCGGATGATCTTGAACTTAGCTTTAGCCCGGGTATGACTTCCTTAACAGGTGAAACAGGTGCCGGAAAATCCATTTTAGTTGATGCGATGAGCTTAGTACTCGGCGATCGTGCTGATTCCAAAATGATTCGTCACAACTGTGATCGTGCAGAAATTGAAGCCACATTCAATTCATCAAACAATCCAGCATTAAAGCAGTGGCTTGCTGAGCAAGAACTTAATGAAGATGATCTTTGCCATTTACGACGAACAATTTCACGTGATGGGCGCTCAAAAGCATATATCAATGGTCGAGCGGTACCGCTAAGTCAATTACGTGAAGTCAGTGAACGAGCGATTGATATCCATGGTCAACATGCCCATCAATCTTTAGTCCGCAGTGAAACCCAACGTTTATTGCTGGATACTGTTGCCAACACCAAACCACTATTAAATGATTTATCAAAATCATATAAGCAATGGCAAGCCACACAGCAACAACTGACTGAGTTACAACAACAGTCTCAGCAACATACTGCTCGTCTAGAGCTATTACATTATCAGGTCAACGAACTTGAGTCTGTTGACTTAGCTGACGACACTATTCAACAGCTTATTGAAGGTCAACAACAGCTTGCTCATGCCTCACAACTAATGAACAGCTCAGAGGCAAGTCTGAATCAACTTTTTGAACAAGAGCAAGGTTCTGCTTATGGCCTGATTAGTAATGTATTAATTGATTTAGAAAAACTACAAGATATTGAACCTCAATTTAGCAATATTGTTGAAATATTAAACTCAACAGTTGCCCAGCTAGATGAATGCCGTAGCGAATTGCGCCACTATTTAGATAATATCGACCTTGATCCTACAAAACTTGATGAAATTGAATTACAACTTGCCAAGCTGCATGATCTCGCCCGAAAACACCATGTTGAAATTGAAGCATTACCCGCCCACTACCAACAACTTTGTGAAGAACTAACCAATCTCACCAATTTGGATAGTCACAGCGAACAACTGCAACTGCAAGTTACCGAGCAACAACAACACTGTCGTTCTTTATGCCAAAAAATTAGCTTACAGCGCCAACAAGCTGCACCAAAACTTGCCGACAAGATCAGCCAATCGATCCAACAATTAGCTATTCCTGGCGGTTATATTGAATTTGATATTAGCCCCCTCGCCAACCAACACTTTAATGAAACAGGATCAGACACTATTCAATTACTGGTCAGCACTAACCCCGGTCAACCTGCAGCTGAGCTTGGAAAAGTCGCTTCTGGTGGTGAATTAGCACGGATAAGTTTAGCCATTCAAGTGGTTACCGCAGGTACGCGCAGTGTACCTACCCTCGTATTTGATGAAGTTGATGTCGGTATTGGTGGTGGCATTGCCGAAATTGTCGGCAATCATCTTCGGCAATTAGCCAGCACACAGCAAGTGATCTGTATCACCCATTTACCTCAAGTTGCTGCCCAAGCACATCAACAATTACAGGTCAGCAAAAAACAAGCAGACAACAGCACTTATATTGAACTTGCCGAACTTAATAGTGAACAACGAATAGAAGAAATAGCTCGAATGCTCGGCGGTGTCACCCTCACTGAAAAAACACGTCTGCACGCCCAAGAAATGTTAGAACATGCGTCACACTAAATCCTACTCTACAGCTTCATCTCTAAATCGAGCAATGCGATCTTCAGTCGTAGGATGCGTCGATAGATAGCTAAACCAGCCAAGATCAAGCTCATATTGGATACCATCATCTTGTGGAGTCGAAATACACTCTGACTCGTCAGCTTCTTCATTATCAACTATTACTAACTCAGTCTCTTGTCCGCTATCCGCAATGGTGGTTGTTTGTTCGCCAATATTGTTTTCCATGGCCTCCGATGAGCCATCTTCAAACTCGGGAAAGTCATCATTTTCGAATTCATACTCAGGATCATAAGCTTCTAACCTTTCCATAAAATCAGCAAATCGTGATGGTGGAATACCGACCTTTTTCATGGTATCAAGTGCGTAGCTATCTGCTTCCCACTCAATGTCACGAGAGTAAGCACTGGTCATTAAAATATTAGGCATCGCCAAAATTAATGCACCGGCAGAATTTACATCACCCGTAATCAACACCGTTATAATAGCGAGCCCTGAATGACTGATAAGCTGCCTCAGACTATGGCGATGTTCCACATGGCCAATTTCATGTAACAAGACTGAATATATTTCTTGATCATGTTCAGCCAAAGCAACCAACTCATCCGTCAGTACAACAATACCATTCGGCAAGGCAAATGCATTAGGGCCTATCAACTCACTTTTACGAAATTCCAGGCGGTACTTTATATCACCCTTATTAGTAGAACCCTCCAATAATTGGGTAAATTTATCTGTTAATTCTCGATGCCGTATTGGCCCCAATTCCGATGCAGTAAAGAAACGTTCATCCATTGTTTCTAACACCCCATCACCGATAGCAATGCTAACCTGAGGAGGTAAAGCATTAGCTGCCACGGTACTAAATAAGGGTATGCCATAGAATGCTGTCCAGCCAACAAATAACACCATAAAAACAACAGAAGCAATGACATATTTCATTGAGTTTTCTAGCTTATGAATAAATCCTTCTTTTATCTGGTGTCGTGCTAACCATTCATCTAAGATGTCATGATCATTGGTTTCAAAAATAGCACCAGATGGCAAGCTTAAAGTGCGTGGAATATTAGCCACACGTGACGAAATTTTAATTGCACTCAATGCAATAGGGGAAATAAGATCTGGATCAGCATGCAATAAACCCTGCGGGTCTAACGTCAACTGTACCGTCTGACTATTCGCTGTTTTGCCATCATAATATTTACCCTGTATGGCCATCATTACATGCCCAAATCCAGGTCAAACATTTCACCCATTTCCTCACCAAAAGCATTGCTATCTTCTTGTTTCATAGTGCGAATACTTGCTAGGTCATTTACTACTAATTCTGTACAACTGGCAACATAACGTGCCATCCGAACTTTTGCCCACGGAATGAGCATGCCCACACTAATGATAATAGCGATAGTATTGCTTAAATATATCCAACCTATTGTCATTCCCTTAAGGTGACTATGCAGTTGATTATCTCCAATTTTAGTATTGCCATAAATCATATTGCGATGCATCGCCCGCCATAAACCACTGATAAAAAAAGTAATGGTGTAAAAAACAACCATAAATACCGGAAGTAATACCGTCATATTGTCAGCAAAAACATCCCCAATACTTTGAAAAAAAGCAACCATAGCGACACCAAATAACAGGCCCACCAACACAAATGCTATAAAGGTAACAAAATAAACTTTATAAAAACCCCACGCACCAGAATTAAAATTAGCTTGCGCTTTGCCATATTGAATCTGCTTAATAATAAAACGTGTTCTTAAATAATCTAGCCAAGGAATAACAGGGATCAATGCCAGCATAAAGGCCGATAAAATAAAGTCTTCCTTTTGAACAATCTCACCCTCTTCTTGGCTACTATCAACCATGGCATCCAACACCCCCGACATGTCTACTGCTTGATAAATTAACCATGTCACAAGAACCAATAGTCCAAGTGGTAACAGAAAAGCCATATAAGCACCTTTCAAATCTTTGGTAAAATGAAAACGGATATTACGATAAGCAGAATTGCGCATACGAAATGCCATCGTACTAACTAGAAAAAAAGGAAACAAGAAACAAGCAATCGCAATTAAAGCAATGCCTGCTTGGGGGTAAAACTGCCATGCTAACCAATAAACAATGAAGATCCCCAACGCAACCAGTCGACCTTTAAGAATATTCATTGGATCAGCCAAATAAGAAAAATGGCTATTATCAAGTATGGTATTGCCATAAAAATAGCTATTGGTTCTTACTTTAGCCCAAGCTGAATACACACCGAGCGTTAACACCGTCAAACAAATATTAACTATCCATATTTTAAAATATTCAAAACCCTTGCCGGTAAATTCAAACGGTATGATTTGTCTTTCTATCCCTAGATTATCTGCGTCCATTTCTATTCCTTTTTAATTGTTCAGCTACACTTAAAATACGATTATTATCCTAATTATTATTATTGGTCACTGTTAATTTTGACATTGCTTACAAATCCCATAAATATATAAACTGTGATCGGTCATTTCAAAGCCTTTTTCAACCGCAATTGCGCGTTGGCGTTGTTCAATCACCTCATCAATAAATTCTTCAATTCGATGACAACGCACACACAATAAATGATCATGATGTGAACCATCTTCAAGCTCAAACACAGCATGACCTCCCTCAATGTTCAATCGCGATACCAGGCCCGCACCTTCAAACTGCGTCAATACACGATAAACAGTTGCCAAACCTATGTCTTCATCCATTTCCAATAATGCTTTATAAACATCTTCAGCACTCATATGACGCTGCTCTGCTGACTCTAAAATCTCCAGTACTTTGAGTCTGGGTAGCGTAACTTTTAAGCCTACCTTTCTTAAATCCTGACTTTCCATCATTGATGCCTCGTCGAAACTGAGTGATTAGCGTATCATTTCACTCTGGTAAATTAATTCAGATAGTAAATATAAATGAAAACGTTTCTCATTTACACCTTTTCCATCATAACGCTTCTATTAACGGGCTGTAATAAAGATAAAATACCTGGTGTTTATCGCATTGATATCCAGCAAGGTAACAATGTTACCCAAGAAATGATCAATAAACTCAAACCTGGCATGACAAAAAACCAAGTGTCATATGTTATGGGAACACCACTTATTATTGATACATTTCATCCTGATCGCTGGGACTATATCTATAGCTTCCACCCCGGCAATGGTAAACGTGAACAACGCAAAATCACATTATTCTTCGAGCAAGATAAATTAAATCTCATCAAAGGCGATATCCGTACTGTTGCCCGCGAAGATCTAACGCAATCAAAACGAACTGATGCCAGTGTTGTTGTGCCCTTAACCGAAAAGAAAACCGGCATATTTCAAAGTCTAAAAAATGCGATTGGCTTAGGTGATGACGACGAACAAGAGATCGCAGAAACAGAAACAGAAACAGAAACAGAAACAGAAACAGAAACAGAAACAGAAACAGAAACAGAAACAGAAGAAAGTATCCCCGAAGCGCTCGCTGAGCCTACAATCGAATCAGAACCAACACCACAACAATAAAGTACTTATCCCACTGCTTCAAAAGCGCCTGTAGAGGGGTTAAAACACAATAAGTCGCCTGCAGTAATATCAAAGTACCAACCGTGTAAACTTACTTTGCCCTGTTCAACTCTTTCCCTAACACAAGGAAAGGTCATCAGATTAGCTAACGATTCCAATATAGCCCGTTGCTCACAGGCTTTTATTTGTACTTCTTCCGTAGAATTGGATAATTTCTGCTTTACCCACTTTTTTGCTGGCTCAGCAATCGATACCCATGGCTGAATAAACTCAGTAGATGAGCTCGCTTTACCATCATCCTGCCAAAGCGCTTTAATGCCACCACAGCTGGCATGCCCCATCACAATAATATTCTCAACTTCTAAATTATTAACCGCAAACTCCAACGCCGCACTGGTACCATGATAACCACCAGCATGTTCACAAGGTGGAATAAGATTTGCTACATTACGAACAGTAAATAAATCACCAGGATCACAATCTGTCAGGATTGCAGGGTCAACACGAGAATCACAACATGCCACCATCAATGTTTTCGCTGGTTGGCTATTGGCCATACTGTCATATAAACGGCTATCATTACCAAAATATTGCCGTTTAAAACGTGTAAAACCTTCTAATAATTTTGCTTGATTCGGCATTTATTTCATTATCTCAAAAATTGTAAAAAAGGATTAGTTGATAATTCTTGGTCTAACGTTGTTACAGGGCCATGGCCACTATGTACTCGTAAATGTCCGGGCAATGACGTCAGCCGCCTTAAACTATCCTGCATTAAAGCGTGATCTCCCATTGGCAAATCAGTTCTCCCTACACTGCCAGAAAACAGGGTATCGCCAACAAAAATATCTTGTTCGTCATAGTAACACCCTTGGCCAGGAGTATGGCCAGGGGTTGAAATGAAGCTTAATTTACTCTCGCCAAGCATGATGACATCACCGTCGTCTACCCAGTTATCTATTCGGCCACAAGGTCTATTCATATGTGGCGCACCAAACCAATCTCCTTGCTCCGGTAGGGTTTCAAACAATGGTTTTTCAAGCCGAGGTAAATAGGTAGGACAATCAAAGTCCTGTTGAAGCTGGATTAACGCACCAGCATGATCTAAATGACCATGTGTTAATAGAATTTTCTGAATATTGGGCTGTGATTGCTGTTCAAGCAGATGCTGCACTAACTCACCATCATCACCCGTATCGATAATCGCACATTCACCACTAGCTTCATCTCGAACAAGATACGTATTTACCTGAAATGCCCCAACGGTGAAGCACTTAATTTCCATAAATAATGATTTAAATAACAGTAATAATTGTTAACGAATCACCATTTTTTTTGGCCTTCACGTGCAGCGTGTAAATTCGCTTCATACCATTTCTTCTTCGCTTTCTGGGCCTTAGCCACCGCCAGATTCGCCTGATACCATTTCTTTTTAAGATCAGCATGAGGATCAACTGTCACATTGGCTTCATACCATGGTTGATGTTTGCGACTAGAACGCGCTGCCGCTAAATTTGCCTGATACCATTTTGTCTTAGCATCACTGTATTTTTCTTCATGGATTTCATACCAGTGCGTTTGTGTCGGCGTAGAATCGAGATTAGCTTCATACCATTTCGCCTGACTAGCACGTGCAATTTCTAAATTTGCTTGATACCATTTTTTCTTAATATCCGCATGGGGATCGACATGCATATTCGCCTCATACCATGGCATGGCAGCATGCTCCGTAGGCTGCTGATTTGCTTCATACCATTTTGCACGATCAGCACGCACTGAAATCACTGCAGATTTTAAATTAGCGTCATACCACTTTTTCTTAGCATCCAAATGTTGTTCTATATTCGCTTGGTACCATTTATGCTGACCTTGGCGAGCGGTCTCAGTATTGGCTTTATACCATCTCTGCTTAAATTGATTTTTTCTGACAAGTGCAATATTTGCTTCATACCATTTTTTCTTAGTATCCATATGGGGATCAACCACTAAATTGGCTTCATACCATGGTTTGCTTTTGCGACTATCTCTTGCAGTTTTTAAGTTCGCTTCGTACCACTTAGTTTTTACATCAATTGTTATACTCATAGTCTAAATACCTCAATAAATCTTTATATTGATAGTACATGAGATGAAGCTGGTTTCACAAGCAAGAAAGCGGTTTATTTCACGCAATAATGCACAGCAAGATACTACTCAAAGCAATGTTTTTCTGCCTTAACTTGTTGCAACATAGCGATTTGCTGTTCTATCTGTAACATTCGGCGCTGCTCCTTTTCATCGACCAATGCCGAGTATGCTAAATAAGTAAATCCAACCCACTCTCCAATAATGGGCACTGTTCCAATCACCGGCAATGAATCAATCGTGATCAATGTTGTTGCTATTTTATTGGCATCATCTTGATAAAAATTGGGCTTATAACTATATCGGTAAGGATGCAAATAGCGGATATTATTATCTAATGTGACACAACTAAGTTGCCTAATATCATCCGTAGCCTCAACAACCGGCGGCTCAAAATAGATTGGCTCGCTTGGAATAGGTAATGCAGTCAATGCAAAAGCCAGAGAGGTGAACCAAAACAAACTCATGGCTATAGCAGAAATTAATACCGATTTAATACTCATTTACCGACCACCTTTACATTAACGCTTACCACTATTCTATCGGACAACGAGATAAAAACTACAGTTTTTGATCATTCGCTAGCCTAAAAAGGTACTTTTAGCTTACGATAGACATAATTGATAACAATATTTAGTTTTCGACCATGCTGGAGTAACCAATAAATGGCTGACGATCATTACCAAGAGAAGCGTGACTTTATAAGAATGCGCGTCGATACTCAAGTCACTTATACCCTCAATGGTGAAAGTGATTCGATCCACCACGGTACCAGTATCGATCTCAGCGCCACCGGCTTATATATGGTGACTGATTATGCCCCAAAAGTTAATGATAACGTTGATATTCTAATGAATCCCAATAGCGAACGCCTACCACCTTTCTCAGCAACCGGAAAAGTGACTCGCTGCACAGCAGATAATGATAATAAAAACCTCTACCACGTCTCAATTGAATTAATGCATTCCAGCTAAGATAATCAAAATGCTGATTAGGAAGTAATAGGCAATTTAACTTTAGCTTTCAAATAAGGAATATTTAGCAATGCACACGGTCAACTCCAATGAAAGGAGAGGCGCAGTACGAATAGATGCTCAAATAGACGTCCGATTTACTGTTAATGGCAACCATGATGTCTCTCACCAAGGTTCCGGCCAAAACCTAAGCACAAGCGGCCTCTATATGACGACAACTTTTAGCCCAAGAATTGGTGATGATATAGCGCTTTTGATGAGTCTAGATGGTAAACGATTACAACAATCCATTACCGAAGGGATTGTTGTTCGCAGTAGGTTCGATAAAAAAGATAATAAATTATTCCATGTGTCCGTTGCTTTTAGTGAGCCTTTGGCACAGCTTAACAGCGGATTATTTACAGCCAATAACTTGTTTTAGTCATTACCTTCGACATAATGCCCATTACCAATTTAATCGGCGGAGGTAGCTCTACACCACCAGCTTCTAACGCTACCGTACCATGCCGTAATTCATCTTGTTTCATCTGCTCAAGAATAGTTCGACTTTTTTCATCATTTGAACTGATTTTTTGTAGGTGTTCGTTTAAATGCTTAACCACTTGTTTTTCTGTTTCAGCAACAAAGCCTAAACTCCATTTATCGCCAACTTTTCCTGCAATTGCACCTATTGCAAATGAATTTGCATACCATAATGGATTCAACAAACTAGTATGACCACCAAAATAATGAACACGCTGTTGACACCATAATAAATGATCATTCTCTTCTATTGCAGCTTGTTCCATAGACTGCCTTACTTTTGGCAATTTAGCCGTTAAGGCTTGGCCTTGATATAAGGCTTGGGCCGACACTTCACCAGCATGATTGACTCGCATTAACCGCATTGATTGCGTTTGCTCAGCTGCACTCAGTTCTTGTTCTTGAATATTTGCACCAGGAATGGGCCGGTCAGTGGTTTCAGGTTTACCAAAGACAGTTTTAATGGCTCTATCTGCTTCTATTATTATGGTATCAAATAAGTTATATTGGCGTGTGGTCACATAAATTCCTAAAAGCCTGATATTGAATAAATAGTCATTTATTTTGCAGCATTTTGTTTATCAAAAAACTCCGTCAATGTCGCCGCTAATTCTCGTGGTTGGAACTTAGGTACATAGGCATCTGCACCAACACTTTTACCCATACTCATGTTCGCATCAGCGGTTAATGACGAATGCATAATCACTGGTAACTGTTGTAATCGAGGATCATCTTTTATCTTCTGCGTTAATACATAGCCATCCATTTCAGGCATTTCCACATCGGTTAATACTAATTGAATTTCGGTAAGGATATCCTCTCCTCGGGCCTCACATTTATCCGCCAAATCATTCAGTAGCCGCCATGCCTCAGCACCATTTACTACCCCCATATGTTGAATACCCATATGATCAAGTGCCTTCGTAATTTGTGTTCGTGCAACAGCCGAGTCATCCGCAAATAGAATAGTCTGCTTCTGATCTAAATCTAACTTATCAATACCATCAAACAACTCTTCTTCATAGAACCCACCTGCATCCGCTAGCACTTTCTCCACATCCATAATCATTACTAGTCGATTATCCTCTAGCTCTGACACTGCTGTGACTAAACCACCTAATCGTTTTGACAATAATGGTGGTGGTGCTTTTACTTGTCCCCAATTCAAGCGCTGAATAGTATCAACAGAAGTCACTAAAAACCCTTGGATATGAGTGTTATATTCCGTAATCATTAATATTTTAGGTTCATCATTCGACTGTAGATTACAAAATTTCTGCAAATTAATAATCGGCACCATCTCACCGCGCAAACTAACAAAACCTTCCACACCATCCGGCATTTCAGGAGCGCTGGTGATTTCAGGAATATTTAAAACCTCACGAACTTTAAACACATTAATGCCAAAGACTTCATTACGGCCCGTTTCATCATTAGTTCCTAAACTGAACAATAGCACTTCGAGGTGATTTGTCCCCGCTAATTTCGTCCGCTCATCAATTGAATCTATTAATGTCGCCATAATGTTCTTTTTCCATTCAAATTAATATTGTAAAACTATATACCTTTTGCTGATAGTTCTCTAATTGAGCAGAATCCATCTTTACTATATTATCGGCATCTTTCTGTTTTTCTGTTACAAAAAAGTCGATTAAATTATTTGCCCGCCATCGTTCTAAAAATACGCACAAATATAAGCCTATTTATAACAACAACTGTGGCATTCTAAATTTTCACAACAACAAATTTAAAAACTATCACACCACCTCGTTTCAAGTCCATTACAAAGAAATTAATATTCTTATTTTTGAATAGGGTTAGAATGGTACTTCTAAACATATTTATAGCAACACATAAAACAACTCTTAACCTACCAAACAAGTACTTTTACGATTAAATCTTCCTAAACCATGTCTAAAAAAAAGATAACCGATTCCTATAGCGCTCGCGAAGCGGATAAATATGACAACCCTATCCCCAGCCGTGAATTCATCCTTGAAGTCCTCAAACAAAATAATCGCCCATTAACACGCCGCAGTATCAGCAAGCTGCTTGCGATTAAAGGTGAACAACAAACTGAGGCTTTACGCCGACGTCTCCGAGCAATGGAACGTGATGGTCAGTTATTGCGTAATCGTAAAAATGCCTATGGTGTGGTCTCTAAGATGAACCTTATCACCGGTCGAATTACCGGTCACCCTGACGGTTATGGCTTCCTCATTCCTGATGAAGGTGGCGACGACCTATTCTTAAATGACCGTGAAATGCGAGTGGTGTTACATGGTGACCGCGCTATTGCACGTGTTACAGGTATTGACCGCCGCGGGCGCAAAGAAGGTGCTATTGTCGACGTCATCCAACATAGTAATGAACGCATCGTAGGCCGCTTATTTATTGATGCCGGTATCTCTTTCTTAACTCCTAACAATCGCCGTATCAGCCAAGATATTCTGATACCGCCTGACGGGTTAATGGATGCCAAAGAAGGTCAAATTATTGAAATTGAAATTACCGAACACCCAAACAAACACCGCTCTCCTTTAGGAAAGGTTGTCACCGTATTAGGTGACCATATGGCGCCGGGGATGGAAATTGATATTGCGCTACGAGCCTTTGATTTACCACATAAATGGTCAAAACAAGCGCTTGAACAAGCTGAGTCTTTTGGTAGTAATGTACCCATTTCTGACAATGACCAACGCCTAGATTTACGCTCCCTACCTTTAGTAACGATAGATGGTGAAGATGCACGTGATTTTGATGATGCCGTTTATGCTGAAAAATTAGAATCTGGTTCCTGGCGTTTATGGGTGGCTATTGCCGATGTATCTTCTTATGTACAAGCTAATAGCCCATTAGACAAAGATGCAATCGAACGTGGCACATCAGTCTATTTCCCCAGCCAAGTTATTCCTATGCTGCCAGAAGTATTATCAAATGGCCTATGCTCATTAAACCCTAATGTAGATCGTCTATGCATGGTCTGCGAAATGATCATTAAGACTAATGGAACAGTAGACTCTTATCAGTTTCATCAAGCCATTATGAATTCAAAAGCGCGTCTTACATACACAGATGTCGCCGCCATATTAGTTGATGGTCATTCTGAACTACGCCAGCAATATCAAGAGGTGCTACCAGGTTTAGAAGCCATGTATGGCTTATATCAAGTGATGTTAAATGCGCGAGGCCAACGTGGTGCCATTGATTTTGAATTAACCGAGACTCAATTTATTTTTGATGATAACCGTAAGATTAAATCAATCGAACCTCGGGAACGCAATGATGCCCACCGCTTGATTGAAGAGTTTATGGTAGCGGCAAATGTTTGTGCCGCCCAGTTTTTATTAGATAATAAATTGCCCGCACTCTACCGTATTCATGAAACACCTGCAGAAGAAAAATTAACCGGACTCCGTGAATTTTTGGCAGAACTCGGTTTATCTCTTGGTGGTGGCAGCGAACCACAACCCAGTCATTATGCAGCACTGCTTAAAGCCGCTAGCAAACGTCCTGACGGTCATTTACTGCAAACTGTTATGTTGCGGAGTATGAAGCAAGCCGTTTACAGCCCTGACAATGCAGGACATTTTGGCCTAGCATTAGAAGCTTATACTCATTTTACCTCCCCTATTCGCCGCTACCCTGATTTATTGGTTCACCGTGCCATCCGCCATATTGTAACCAAGCGAAAACAATCTAAATGGCATCATTCTCACGAAGAAATGATCCAACTTGGCGAACATTGCTCCATGACAAGTCGCCGTGCTGATGAAGCAACTCGTGATGTAAGTGATTGGTTGAAATGTGAGTTTATGCAAGATCGCGTTGGCGAAACACATGAGGGAATCATCAGTGGCGTTACTGGATTCGGGCTATTCGTTGAACTAAGTGATATTTATATTGAAGGTCTGGTACATATCACCGCATTAAAAAATGACTATTATCAATTTGATGCAACGGGTCATCGTCTATTAGGTGAGCGTACTCGGAAAACTTATCGCCTTGGTGATAAGGTATTGGTAAAAGTCGTACGTGTTAATTTGGATGATAAAAAAATAGACTTGGAAATTATCTAAATAAACCAGATTTCGCTTGACCAGAAAAATAAAGACAGTAGAATTACCGTCTTTCCAAATGAACGTTGAAATAGTTATTTCAACCGTATCTGTTCATAATGGTGAGTGTAGCTCAGTTGGTAGAGCCCCGGATTGTGATTCCGGTTGTCGTGGGTTCGAGCCCCATCATTCACCCCATTTTTTATTTCATTAAAATTCAGGCTATAATCAAGCTGCCTTCAATTATAATTTAAGTATCATATGACAGAAATAACACTGACGGAACAGGTCAACGCTGTGGTTGCACAACTGTCACAGGATATTAAAAACAATAAACTTGAAATACCATCTCCACCCGATTTACTTATCGAAATACGCCGCCTAAGTGCTGACCAAAATACCACCGCTAAAGATATCGCCGAACTCGTCAAGCACGACATCAATATTTCAGGAAGACTGATAAAAATCGCCAACTGCTCACTATTTGGTTCCCGCGCACAGGTAGAGACAGTGCAAGCTGCCATTACCAGGCTAGGCCAAAAGAAAGTGCAATCATTGATCACCGGCTTAATCATTGGCCAGCAATTTATGCAATCTAAAACACGTGGTTTAGAAAGTTTCTGTGAGCAAGCATGGCAAACCAGTAATAATGTAGCCGCTATGAGTTACGTATTAGCCAAAGAAAAGTCGAAGATCGATCCAGAGCAAGCGCTACTAGCTGGCATGGTTCACAACATCGGCGTGCTCCCAATCATTTTAAAACTAAACAAAGTACAAGCACTCAAAGATAACCCAAAAATCATGACACTTGTTGCTAATGTCGTGATACCCAAACTCTATAGCAGTGCAGGTCGATTGATTATGACCAACTGGAATTTTCCACCTGAAATCGTTAATGTCGCCACCAACCACCGTCAACTTAAACGGGAATCATCGGATATGATTGATTTAAGCGATCTCGTACTAATCGCACATCAACTTAATCAGTTAGACTCTTATCAAGATAGCGAACATATTTCTGAAGAGTTGACCGAATCATCTTCATTTCAGAAATTCTGGAAACAAAGCAATGATGCAGCTGAAAATCTCAGCGAGTTAAGTGAAACCATTGAGCAAATGAAACACGATATTACGCATTAGTAAAACTGCCAAGCCCACAAATATCATCTAATTCAAACAGCCGCCTATCCAAGGCCTTCATCCTTGAAATTAAATCAATTATTACTTGCTATGCCTACAAGTCATCCGTATAATTCCGGTCTTCTTACGCCGGTATAGCTCAGTTGGTAGAGCATCTGATTTGTAATCAGAGGGTCGTAGGTTCAAGTCCTATTACCGGCTCCAGATATATAAAAGCCTTAGCA
>JBJPGB010000049.1:0-4585 GCA_048595405.1 Methylophagaceae bacterium | reverse complement strand
CATAAATCTTGGTACTAGGTAGGCGGCAGCATCTGCTGGGGCAAAGGCAAAAAAAATAGTACATTTTGTGATTTGCCAATTTTCTATTTCATCCCAAGTATTCCACGTTTCCTCAAAGGTATTGCGTGGATCACCATAATCGTCTGCGGTAATGGCATCGCCGAGCCGATATGCTATCGCTGGTAATTTTGGGAATGCATCAGAAATTTGCTGGCGTAATGTAAGGTTCATTTTTATATCAAGCCGATCTGAAGCGCGTAAAGCGCACAATAAATATCGCTACAAATGGCAATATCAATCCAATACTAATCGAAATGATAATTAAGGTACCAAGATCACTGTAATCTGCTGGTGTTTGAATAACACCGGTAGTTTGATCTTTCACTTCTCGGGTGACGGTAAACATTTGATTTAGATATTTTGTGCCGAGTTGTGATAAGGATAAGGCGAGATTGGTGAAGGATGCCATCACAGCAAAGAAGGTCGCTTTTAGATTGGCGGGGGCTGAGTTTGCAATCCAAGCCAACATGGGAATCATGGCAATTTGACCTAGTGGTGATTCAACTGCCGTATCGATTAATGCAATAAAGCGGGCATCGACCACGCCACCTGTTGCTGCGGCTGACCATTCATGTAAACCATAAAACATACCTAAGAATGGTAGCGCTAAAAAAGTGGTAACAATAGTGAGCATACCGACAATATAGGCAATGGAGTGTCCCGCCATAAAGCGTCTGAATATAAACATACCGGTTAATGTTAATACGCTACCAACGAGTGACAATACTGAAAAGAATTGTTGATCAAATTCAAGTTGATCGATCATCCACCATGACATGCCGGGGCCGGGTGAGGGCAGGGCGCGAAATACAAAAATAATAATGGCGGTGCCGACTAAGGTGGCACGCGCTTCGGGTTTAAGTTCTCGGGTGAGTTTATAAATTAAAAAGCTGATAATCGCAAACGAGCCAAGGAAGATGATTTCTTGGCTGTATTTAAAATCGCTTAATCCCATGCTTAGTGTAAATATAACAAACAAAAGACTACCGCCTAATATCCACCAGTTAGGATGTGTTTTCTCAATCGCATCGTGACGTTGCGCATGAATTTCAGTCATCGTCATACCACTAGCAAGTAGTTGTTTTGTTTCTTTACGTTGAAGAATGGCGGCTAAGGCTACCCCTAATACCGACACGATGGGAATAATTAATGACATTTGATAGATGCCGCGATAGGCTGCAATTTTCTCTAGTTCAGATAGGCTAGCCGAATCTCTAAAGACATACAGATTAACCAGCGCAACCAAAATACTCCCGCCGATAATAGCGACACGTCCTAATGTTTGCATGGTGATATGCATAAGCTTTAATTGGTCTTCAGGAATAGCCTTTCCGTTTTCATCAACATGAGGAACAGCATCAACGGTCATACCGTCGGCCACCACATCTTGAATTACATAACCGATAGGGGCGAGTAAAGCACTCCAAACAAACCATTGTTCAGCAGGCATGATGGCAGCCATAGCTTCACGATCAGTTAATAAGCCCACCATAATAAATAGACTTGCCGCGATTAAAGAGGCGCCTAAAAAGACCAACCAGCCTTTATATCGCCAAATCAAATCCACCAGATGACCAACAGGCATTTTTAATGCCCATGGAATGGTTGCCCAAAAGCCTAAAGCGGCTAAGAATTCAGCTGAAAGACCGAGGTATTCTTTAACAAAAAATGTGCCGACAATGGCAGAAAGCCCTGAGATACCCGCTGCCATATATACCATTAATGGAGGCATATACGATAAACGCATTTCTTTACCTAGAGATAATATATTTTGCTTAAACCACTGTTGGAATGATGCCATAAGGTCTTTTTTTATTTAGATTAAAATGCGAGTGTAGGCGAGCTTGAACTTGCTGTCTATAACATGTGGCTTGATTTAATAATATCTTCCCCCCATGTTATTAATATGACTACAAATATGGGAGCATAAATAGTATGCAAATTGATAAATTAACCAGCAAATTTCAAGAAGCGCTAGGCGCAGCTCAAAGCATGGCTGTGGGCAAAGATAATCAATTTATTGAACCTGCACATTTAATGTTGGCCTTATTGCAACAGCAGTCAGGTACCGTGAAACCATTATTAGCACAAAGCGGTGTTAATGTGCCCGCTTATCAAGCAGCATTAGAAGGACAATTAAGTCATCTAGCTCAAGTGGAAGGCGGTAGTGGCGATATTCATGTATCACAAGATTTAAACCGCTTGCTTAACCAAACCGATAAATTATCTCAACAACGTAAAGATCAATATATTTCGAGTGAATTATTTGTGCTGGCGGTGGTGGTAGATAAAAATCAGGCGGGTGATTTACTTCGTAAAAATGGTGGTAATAAATCTACACTTGAAAAGGTGGTTGATAAAATTCGTGGAGGCGAGAAAGTGACGGATCCCAATGCTGAAGAACAGCGTCAAGCATTAGAAAAATACACTATTGATTTAACTGAGCGTGCCGAAAGAGGCAAGTTGGACCCGGTGATTGGTCGTGATGATGAAATTCGCCGTACGATTCAGGTATTGCAGCGTAGAACCAAAAACAATCCAGTGTTGATTGGTGAGCCGGGTGTAGGTAAAACTGCGATTGCTGAAGGTTTAGCTCAACGAATCATAAATGGTGAAGTGCCAGAAGGCATGAAAAATAAACGTCTATTATCATTAGATATGGGTGCGTTGATTGCTGGTGCAAAATTTCGTGGTGAGTTTGAAGAACGGCTGAAAGCGGTATTAAAAGATTTGTCTAAACAAGAAGGGCAAATTATCTTGTTTATTGATGAGCTTCACACCATGGTGGGAGCAGGTAAAGCAGAAGGCGCGATGGATGCCGGTAATATGCTTAAGCCGGCGTTGGCACGGGGTGAATTACATTGTATTGGTGCCACTACATTAGATGAATATCGCCAATACATTGAAAAAGATGCGGCCTTAGAGCGTCGATTCCAAAAAATACAGGTCGGTGAACCTTCTGTTGAAGATACTATTGCGATCTTGCGTGGTTTGAGTGAGCGTTATGAAGTGCATCATGGTGTCGATATTACCGACCCTGCTATCGTGGCAGCGGCTACTTTGTCGCATCGTTATATTACTGACCGCATGTTGCCGGATAAAGCGATCGACTTGATCGATGAAGCGGGCAGTCGAATTCGGATGGAAATTGATTCGAAACCTGAGTCTTTAGACCGAATGGAGCGTCGTTTAATTCAATTAAAAATTGAACGGGTCGCACTGAAAAAAGAATCGGATGATGCGTCGAAAAAACGATTAGAAACTCTTGAAAAAGAGATGAAAAAACTGGCGCGTGAATATACTGACTTAGAAGAAGTGTGGAAGTCAGAAAAAGCGGCCTTACATGGTAGTCAGCATATTAAAGAAAATCTTGAAAAAGCACGGATGGATCTAGAATTTGCTAACCGTAACGGTGATTTGGCTAAAATGTCAGAATTACAATATGGCAAAATTCCTGAGCTAGAAAAACAGCTGGATATGGCAACACAAGCTGAAATGCAAGATTTCACTTTGCTTCGTAATAAAGTGGGTGAAGAAGAAATTGCTGAAGTAGTTTCTAAGTGGACGGGTATTCCAGTATCTAAAATGCTGGAAGGTGAGCGTGACAAACTGTTGAAAATGGATGAGGCTTTGCATGAGCGTGTTATCGGTCAAGATGAGGCTGTGACAGCTGTTGCAAATGCTATTCGTCGTTCACGAGCTGGGTTATCTGATCCTAATCGTCCGAATGGTTCATTCTTGTTTTTAGGGCCAACGGGTGTGGGTAAGACTGAGCTGTGTAAATCATTGGCTACTTTCTTATTTGATACGGAAGATGCGATGGTTCGGATTGATATGTCTGAATTTATGGAAAAACATTCAGTTGCTAGATTAGTGGGTGCACCTCCTGGTTATATCGGTTATGAAGAAGGTGGTTATTTGACCGAAGCTGTACGACGTAAACCGTATTCCGTTATCTTGCTTGACGAAGTTGAAAAAGCACATCCCGATGTATTTAATATTTTGTTACAAGTATTAGATGATGGTCGCCTGACTGATGGTCAGGGACGCACAGTAGATTTTCGAAATACTGTAATTGTGATGACATCGAACCTTGGTTCAAATGTGATTCAAGAAATGGCAGGTGAAGAGAACTACGAGCAAATGAAGTCGGCGGTAATGGAAATTGTAGGTCAGCATTTTAGACCTGAATTTATTAATCGTGTTGATGATGTGGTGGTATTTCATCCACTGCAACGTGAACAGATCCATTCCATTGCCAAGATTCAATTACAACATTTACATCAACGTTTAGCAGAACGTGATATGAGTTTAGATGTGAGTGATGAGGCTTTGGATCTTATTGCTGAAGCTGGCTTTGATCCAGTGTATGGTGCGAGACCGTTGAAACGGGTTATTCAACAGCAGTTGGAAAATACTTTGGCTCAAGATTTGTTATCAGGCCGGTTTAAAGCGGGTGATACGATAACTGTCGCTGTTGAAGGTGATCGTTTAGTATTTAGTTAATAAATCTTGGGTGACTTAG
>JBJPGB010000048.1:0-32215 GCA_048595405.1 Methylophagaceae bacterium | reverse complement strand
TCAAGAAAATTAATTTTGGTATTTGGATGATGATAGATTATATGAGTAAGGACTATGAATAATATGACGACTGTAATCAAATTATTGATATTGTCTTTAGCGGTGTTATTGACTGCTTGCCAACAAGAAAAGGAAGATTTGGCGAGTTATGTTGCAGCAGTGCAAGCACAACAAAAAGCTGATATTGAACCAATGCCAGTAATGAAACCATATGAGAAATTTTCATATTCTGCTGCAGAATTACGTGATCCATTTATTCCAACAGTTGTTGAGTTGGCCGTGGTAGAAGATAAGCCGATTCTAGAGGACAATGGTATTCACCCGGATCAACATCGTTTAAAAGAAGCGCTGGAATCATTTTCTTTAAGCGAATTACAGTTTGTTGGGACACTAGAGAAAGAAGGGATATCGGCATTGATACGTGCTTCCGATGGTGTGATTCATCGGGTACAGGTTGGCAATTATATGGGCCAACATCACGGTGAAGTTCTAATGGTTAGTGAAACAGAATTGACCGTGAAAGAGATTGTGCCCGACGGTGAAAATAGGTATATAGAACGTGAATCTTCTCTTTCTGTAGTGGATGTAAATTAAAGGCAGTTGAATAATATAACTAGCGAATATGGAATAATGATGAAAAAACAACAATTAGAAACATCTCAAAATCAGCTATTGCAATCATTACGTGGCTATATGTCGACGATGGCAGTTATGATTAGTCTATTTTTGATGTCAATGGCGAATGCCACTGCGGCAGATTTGCAGTCTGTTGATTATTCATCGCTGCCAGGAGATAAGGCCCAAATTGTATTGACATTTTCGGAGCCAGTTGGGCAGCCAAGTAGCTTTTCTATAGATGATCCGGCCCGAGTTGTACTAGATTTTGCAGGTGTACATAACCAGTTGGATAAAAAAACACAACAAATCAATATTGGTGTGATGAGCAGTATTTCGACAGTTGAAGCTGGCGATCGAACACGAATGGTCATAAACCTAGTTCAAAAAGCGCCTTATACTGTTGAGCAGGATGGCAATATTGTTTTGGTCACTGTCAGCGGTAGTCAGGGTGTAGCCCAATCTAGTAATGCCGATCATGAAGTTACGGATATTAATTTTCGTCGTGGCGAGAATGGCGAAGCAAGACTAACAATAGATATGAGTGATAGTGGTGCCGTGGTTGATGTGCGCCAAGAACGAGATAATATCGTTATTGATTTGGTTGATGTCTCACTTCCTGAAAGATTACATAGACGCTTGGATGTGATTGATTTTGCGACGCCTGTGCAGATTATTGATAGTGAGCAGAATGGTGGAAGCACACGATTAATGTTGTCAACGGCAGGTAAATTTGAACATTTAGCCTATCAATCAGACAATACCTTGGTTGTTGAAGTAAAACCGGTTATAGAAGACCTGCGAGCAACGGCTAAAAAAGATCAGTTTGGTTATAAAGGTGAAAAATTATCACTGAATTTCCAAAATATTGAAGTACGTGCGGTATTACAATTATTAGCAGATTTTACCGGGCTCAATTTGGTCACCAGTGATACGGTTACCGGCAATGTAACATTAAGACTGAAGAATGTGCCTTGGGATCAAGCTTTAGATATTATTCTCAAAACCAAAGGTTTGGCAGAACGCCGAAGTGGCAATGTCATGTTAGTTGCTCCAGCTGCAGAAATAGCGGCTCGTGAGGCGCAAGAGTTAGCAGCACAAAAACAATTAGTTGAATTAGAGCCACTTTATTCGGAAGTGGTAGAAATTAATTTTGCAAAAGCAACAGATTTAGCCGTCATTCTCGATAGTGATTCTGGTAGCGGTACTGGTGTTGATACCTCAGGCTTTTTGTCAGAGAGGGGTAGTGTGACGGTCGATAATCGAACTAACTCGTTATTGTTACGCGATACAGCTGATCAGTTAGTGCAAATTAGAAAATTAATTGAACAGTTAGATATTCCAGTACGCCAAGTATTGATAGAATCACGCATTGTGATTGCCAATAATGATTTTACTAAAGAGTTAGGTGTTCGATTTGGTGCATCAGGACAAGTCCTTGGTGGCAGTGATATTACAAATAAAGCCACATCGGGCACATTAAATGGCACAACACAATTATTAAATGGTGAGACACTGGAGCAAGTAGATCGTTTAAATGTGGATTTACCTGTAACTAATCCAGCCGGTTCAATCGCCTTGGCATTGGCTAAATTACCCCTTGGTGCGGTACTGGAATTAGAATTGTCTGCAATGCAGGCAGAAGGCAAAGGGGAGATTATTTCAAGCCCTCGAGTGGTAACCTCTAATCAACAGCAAGCAACAATTGAGCAGGGTACCGAAATACCTTATCAGGAAGCAAGCTCAAGTGGCTCTACTTCAGTATCATTCAAAGAAGCGGTGCTGAAGCTAGATGTAACGCCACAAATTACACCAGATGATCATATTATTATGGATTTAGAAGTTAATAAGGATGAAGTAGGTCAGATTTTTGCAGGTGTGCCTAGTATTGATACTCGCGCTATAAAAACTCAAGTATTAGTGGATAATGGCGAAACGGTGGTATTGGGTGGGATTTATGAGCAGAAAAAACTAACAGGCTCGACCAGAGTACCTTTCTTTGGTGATTTACCTTATGTTGGTTTTCTATTCAAAACAACGAATAATGAAGATACTAAACGTGAATTATTAGTTTTTGTTACGCCAAAAATCATTAAAGAAAGTCTTAAATTTTAAGTAAGCTTAAAGAGACATTAGCTAAGAGCCGGACTTTATCGTCCGGCTTTTTTTTGTATCGTACAAGAATCGGGATAATGGAAAAGTGATTTCAGGTAATATATTCCTCATTGGTCCTATGGGAGCAGGTAAATCGACTGTTGGTAGGCATCTTGCCAAAGCATTGGGGCGTGATTTTTATGATAGCGATAAGGATGTTGAAGATCGTACCGGCGTTTCGATTTCTTGGATCTTTGAAATGGAAGGTGAGGCCGGTTTTCGCGAGCGGGAGAAAAAGGCAATTGCTGAATTAACAGCACATAAAGATATTGTTTTAGCTACTGGTGGCGGCGCGGTCTTAGCAGAAGAAAATCGTCGGATATTACGTTCGCGTGGTCATGTAGTTTATTTATCGGCATCTGAAGAACAATTATTACGACGGACCGGAAAAGATAAAAGCAGACCACTTTTGCAAACAGATGATCCTAAGCAACAAATTGCAGATTTATTAGCAAGCCGAGATCCGTTATATCGTGATGTGGCTGATATTGTTTTACGGACAGGGGAACAATCTATCCAGCATGTGGTGTCTGGTTTAATTAAACAATTAGAAAATTTAGGCAAATAACGATTAATGAAAACTTTACAAGTTGCACTTGGCGAGCGTAGCTACCCTATTTATATTGGGGGAAATATACTCTCACAAACGGAACTATTAACGCAGCATATTAAAAATAAAGAAGTGGTCATTGTTACAAATACGACAGTCGCTCCCTTGTATTTGAAGGATATTTTGACGGTATTATCTGCTTATCAATGTGAATCTGTTATTTTGCCGGATGGTGAACAGCATAAGACGCTTGAAGTCTTGAATCAGGTGTTTGATGGTCTACTTAAAGTACATTTCTCAAGGCAGGTTACTTTAATTGCATTAGGTGGCGGTGTCATTGGTGATATGACAGGTTTTGCTGCTGCCTGTTACCAACGAGGTGTACCTTTCATACAGATACCGACAACACTTTTGTCACAAGTTGATTCATCTGTGGGTGGGAAAACTGCCGTTAATCATGCACTTGGAAAAAATATGATAGGTGCCTTTTATCAACCACAATGTGTGATCGCGGATACCAAAACGCTGGATACTTTAGATGATAAGCAGCTATCCTCTGGTTTAGCTGAGGTCATTAAGTATGGTTTGATTAACGATGCTGAATTTTTTGACTGGTTAGAACAAAATATGGCTGCGCTGCGGGCACGAGATGCTACTGCATTGGCCGAAGCAATTGAACGCTCTTGTCGAGATAAGGCGGACATTGTTGCTGAGGATGAATTAGAACATGGTGCGCGCGCATTACTGAACCTTGGACACACATTCGGTCATGCGATTGAAACAGGTATGGGGTATGGTAATTGGCTGCATGGTGAAGCGATTGCAGTGGGAATGGTGATGGCTGCAGATTTGTCACAACGTATGGGCTGGATAGATGGTGATGTGGTTAATAGGATCTGTAAAATATTGATTTCGGCAGGATTACCCATCACCACACCGGACGAGATGTCAGTTGATCGATTTACCGGACTGATGGCAGTAGATAAAAAAGTTCAGGATGGCCGTATTCGTTTAGTATTGCTTAAAGGTATTGGTAAAGCCATTATCAGTGATGATTATGATAAGGCTAAATTGGTAGAAACGTTGGAGTTCTTTCAGCAATCGCACTAGGATCTGATGTCATGACTGAATTTGAGACTTCTACTACTGAACCACCCTATATTTCTCGACTAGCTTTACAGTCTGCTCCTTTTCATATTGTTAACAATATTGAGTCGTATTATAGTGGTACACAATCCGAACATAGGCTAAATTTATTGCGCCACTTAGTCAGGTCCACTGACAAAATTGGCATAATTGTCGCGCAAGAAGGCCTCGGAAAAACAACATTACTTTTTCAACTACAGCAACGTGCTGGAGATGAGTTGAGGATTTGTCATGTAGATGGGGAGGCACAACTTGATACTAATGAAACGCTGGTATCGTGTCTACGGCAATTAGGCTTAGATAAATCTGAAATTGAGGCAGGTGATGATCTTGCTAATCTATTGGAAAATAGACTCAAGCAACTCAGAAGAATCAATATTAGACCATTGTTGTTGCTCGATAATGGCCAGAGATTATCAGAGCAGTCATTAATGACATTATCACATTGGTTGAGCTGGCAAGATGGAGATGACTATTTGCTACAGGCTGTTATTGCCACTAATAGTGATATTTCTTTAGCAGATTCGGTGCAATCTCGCATACAAATGGTTGATTTACCGGTCATGCAAGAACAAGATATTTCAGCTTATTTAATGTTTCGGTTAACGAGTGTTGGCTACCAAGGTGAAAGTCCTTTTAGCGATAAAGATGTGCAACAAATTTATCGATTATCAGCGGGCAATCCTGCATTGATTAATCAATTGGCCCATCAACAACTATTAGGATTGAAGCCAACATCTTTAAAATCATCATCATTTGATTTTTCTTTATTGAAAGTTGGAATTAGATGGTTTGGAGTAGCAAGCTTAATTGTATTATTTGCATTGCTGTTAGGTTATCAAGATCAACTTAATCAATGGTTAACACCACCATCTAAGAATAGTGAGATTGTTGAACAAAGTGTGACCGATGTGTTGGAAGATGCTGAACTTACGATGGTTGTGGTGGAAGATGACAAGGTTAAAACCAATGAGCAAGCCCAACGTGAGGAATTGACGAGTTTATTATCTGAAATAGAACAGGTAGAGCCGCAACATGATGTTGAGCCATTAGCAGTAAAAGAATCTATTATTGCCGAGGAGTCTTCAATAGCAGATATTCATCAGCAGGATTGGATATTGCAACATCAGAGTTCTCAGTATACTTTCCAATTAATGGGCTCTTGGGACAAACAAGAAGTCATGGAGTTTATTAACAAATATTCGCTGGAAGGCGATGTGGCTATGTTTGAAAGTATGCGTAATGGTCGAAGCTGGTATGCAGTGATCTACGGCGTATTTGACAGCAAGCAAGATGCATTATCGGCGAGTAAGGACTGGCCTACACCTCTGAATACCTTACCATCTTGGTTACGTCGATTTGATAGTGTACAAAAACAAATTAAAAGTACGGTTCAAGTACAGTGATTAGTGCTGCGGCTTTAGTTGTTGGATCTGCAAAAACGGCGCGATAAACTTTGTCACCCGATACGGTGGCTTGCGAAAATATACCTTCATCGACTAAAGCGGTTAAATCGGCAGTGCCATCAAGATGAAAACATACTATTCCCGTCGATGAGGGATAAACACTCCAGTTAGTACGTTGTTTTAATTGCTTAGAAAATAGCTGTGCTTGTTGCAAACGCGATTGAATTTGCTGTTGTAATGAATGGATACCGTTACCCACCAGAGTCAGCCAAAGTGGCAAAAATAATTCACCACCACGAGAGCCGGGCAAGCTATTTGGTGGTGAAGACTCTAAATAATCAATCGTGATATCAAACATTGGTTTCAATGGCTGCTGATATAACAATACACTAGCGGGTTTTGGTTGCTGCCAAGCTTTATGTGGGTCAAAACAGATAGAGTCTGCTTGAGATAGCTTGGAAAATAAAGAGCTATATTCAGATAATATTACTAATCCTCCTCCCCAAGCAGCATCAATATGGAGCCATGCATTGAATTGTTGCGCTATAGCGATGCAGTCATTTAAAGGATCAATTGCTCCTGTTGTTGGTGTGCCAGCCGTTGCGACTATGGCTAAAGGGCGTTTATTATTACAGGCCTTAAGTAGTTGTTCTGGCAATAATTGATCACTTTCATTGCTGTCTATATATTCCAATTTTAGATCTAAGATCTGACATGCCTTAGCAATAGAGTAGTGTGCGGCACGTGAGGCATAGACAATATTTAAGCTACTGGATTGTTGTTTTGCTTGCCATAATGCTTCTAGGTTGGCATAACTGCTGCCGGCAATAAAGTGAGCATACTGCTGCTGGAATAAGGTACACAAATAATCTAGGGTTTGCTGCTCTATCGTGGCAAGAATAGGATAAATTTGAGGAGATAATAGATTACCATTGTGTAAGCCCGCAATGAGATGTCCTAAAAGACTATTAGCAGATATTGTTGGTGTCATATGGGCTGCCCAAGTCTCGGAGTGATGTATTGAGCCTTCGGCGATTAAAGCACTAAGCATGGCTAATAATCTATCGTTATCAGCTGTTTGATTGAGAATCGGGAGCGTTTCTAATTCATGAGGCTCTGAAGGCGTTAACTGGCTTAGATAGTCTTGAAGATTTGACAATAATTGGATTATTTCACCATTCATATTAATTGTAGCCGTGATGTTGAATTGAGTTTGGTTCGGGCGTGAAATTGTTGGTGATGTTGAGTATGAATAATCTGACTTGGTATAGGATTTTGGGTGTAAAGCTGTTGAAATCCGTGATCAAGGACCCTTTGTTCACAGAGTGTTGAGATGTACGCGTTGCTTGTTAGATTAATCTGTTTGATAAGAATTAATTGCTCAGCATGAAGTTCATTCGCCAACCAAAGCGCTAAGCTATCGGATGTTATATCCCAACTATGCTTTAGCGTCGTATTAGTTAATAGCTGTCGATCTGGTAACCAGACCAATAGCCCATCAAGTTTTACGTTTAGATTATCACTGGGAAAGTGGAGAGACTGGATATTTGGCATAAGACTGGCTAAGAGTAGACCAAATTGGCTCATTGCAAGTAAGGCCATATGATGGGCGGAACTATCGTTAAATTGATGTATTTGTTGCGCATGGCGAACTTGATCGGCAAATGGCCCGCCGCCTGGCACAATGACTATCGGCTGTTGTTTAGCATGCTTAGTAAGACTATTGAGCCACAGTGTTAATTCTGGTGTGTTATATAGACTGCCACCTAATTTGACCACAATCATAACTAGCCTTAATACAGCTTTTCGATTAGATCGAGCATTGCCACTGCTTTATCATGGACTTCTTGATATTCTTCATCGGCATTTGAATCCGCCACAATGCCTCCTCCAGCCCAGAAGCGTAAGCGATTATCGCTGTAGACCATGGTTCGAATAAGAATATTACTATCCATATTGCCATCAAAACCAATATAGGCCATGCTGCCACAATAGGCGCCACGGCGATCAGGCTCTAATTCTTCGATGATTTGCATTGCCCGTAGTTTAGGTGCTCCGGTAATGGAACCGCCGGGGAAGCAGGCTCGAAGTAATGATATCGCACTCTGATTATCAGATAAGGTAGCGGTAATAGTGCTGACAAGATGATGTACAGTGGCAAAGGATTCAAGAGCAAAAGGTTTCGGAACGCTAATAGAGCCGGGTATGCAAACCTTTCCCAAATCATTGCGTAAAAGATCGACTATCATTAAATTTTCAGCCCGATCTTTGGTACTATTGACTAACTCATGGGCAAGAATTTTATCTTGTTCAGAATCATTCAAATCACGTCGACGTGTGCCTTTAATGGGCTTGGTTTCTACTTTGTTATTTTGCACTTGCAGTAGCCGTTCAGGCGAAGAGCTAAGTAGCGTGACCTGAGGGGGGGAGAAAAAAGTAGAGAAGGGGGCAGCATTGAGTTGTCGTAATTGTTTATAGGCAATCCATGGATCACCAGTGGCCTCTATCTCAAACCGTTTGGCAAGATTGACCTGATAACAATCACCTTCATGAATATAGTGTTGGATTTTATCGAAGGCTTGTTGATATTGCTCGCGATTAAGATTGTTGTGCAACTTTCCTTCCACCTTGAATTCAGCAGATTGTTGGGAAGATAGTTGTTTAAAACGCTCAATAAGTTGATGCCATTGTGTATGGGTAGTGTTATCAAGACCATAACTCGCTAACCAGCATTTCTTTTCCTGATGATCAGTGATGATTGCCCAATCATAAATACCGACAGCCATATCTGGAATATGTTCATTGTTGGATGAGGTATTAGCTAAAACTTCTATTCTACGCCCTAGATCATAAGCAAAATAGCCGATAGCACCGCCACAAAAAGGCAGTTCGGTTGGCACTTGCTTTGCGTATTTTTGCAACTGATGTTGTAGTAATAAGAAGGGGTCGGACTGCGATAATGTTTCTGAGGACTGACGGTTTTGAGTGATTGTTCCATCATCGCTAGTGACTAATGTAATAAAGGGGTCGGCTGCTAAGATGTCATAGCGATTGTCTTGAGTTGAATTTTGAGTACTATCTAAGAATACCGGCCATGGTAAATCAGCTAGCGCTTCAAAATAAAGACTGCTATTTGATTGGTATGGGAGTTGTTCACAAAGAGGCGGTAAATTAGCTGGCATAAGACATATGTTACGTTAAGTCTTGCTGTGCTAGAAGTGCTATTGCCACTGCAGGAGCGTGATCTGCCGCTTCATTAGATGTTGGCGATACTAAAGAGCTAAAATCAATGTAAGGCTTGTTGAGTTGGTTAGCACATTGTTGGACAATAAAACGACCGATTCCAGCGCCGACGATTGGAGTGGCGTGCGATAGTTGGGAATGGCCAGATAATACCTGTAAACAAGCATTCATGATTTGATGAATTTGTTGTAGGCTGAACCATTGGGCTAGATTCAGCCAGTGTTCCGTAGAGGCATCAATTGAATCAATACCTAATAGTCTTGCTAGGCGGCGAGCACAATCACTTTTAGACCATGATTGACCATCAGCGCTATTATCTTGAATATTATCTGGGAATATTTGATCAAGTAAAATCCAGCAGTCCCCAGTGGTGGCAAATACTTCTGCGGCAAGACTGACTAATTCTCCCTTAAATGGTGCAATATTAGTGAGTGCGATTAAGGGGGTTCTTATTGCTCCGGTATAGAGTAATTCGCGGCTAGATTGTCGTTGATGGTCGGTGTAGGCAGAGGGAATTACTTGGCCTTGATATATTGGAATAATATCGCTAGTGGTACTTCCAATATCAACAAACAAGGCATTATCAATTTTACTTGCGGCTAAACTGGCGCTTGCTTGCCAATTACGAGAAGCAACGTGTTGCCATTGTTGTTTGGCTAATTTAGGAGAGAGCCAACCGACCTCTCCGGCATAAATAAAACTATTTTGTTCGGATATATAGCGATTAAAACAATCCAAAATTTCAGTAACGCCAGATTGCCGATCAGTAAAAATATCAACAAGCTCCCCGGTCATCGTAATAGCAGCAAGATCATCTTGGTTGTTCAGTTTTTTGTGCACGGCTTGAATAGCTTGTTCTAACAGTTCAATGCCTTGCCAAAGTGGGCAAGGAAATTGTTCGACGTGGAGAAGAGTGCCTTGTCGATCACAACGGGCAACTTTGAGGTGTGCGCCACCAATATCCCAGCCAGTAATATATGAATTGTTTATTGTCATATAATAATATTAACGCGTTTACGTTGTAGGGTGGTGTCTAGAATTGGCAGGATTCCCTCGTTCATCGAAAACAGTAGTTCCATAGGATTGATCGATAATGATTGTTGTAGTCCCACATAGGAGGTCGTTAGGCGGGGATTAATATCAACAACAGTCGCGGTGCTGTTGGACAATATAATATCCACGCCGATAAACCCCCATAAACCAGGAATTGAGTGATGGATTTGTTGTGCTAATTGCGTTGCCTGAGCGAGTGAAAATAGTGTCTCATTGATACCGTTTACCACGCAACCCGTAAAAATTAGTGTATTGACTTTTCGGTTAATTTTTTGGGAATTGATGGCTAATACCAATACATCATTATCAGAGATAAGCAATGATAAACTAGCGGGAATACCTTGAATATATGGTTGGATAAGAGTGTGGTGTAGTGTCTTGGAATGTTGTTGAGATAAATAAGATTGTAAGGCAATAGAGCTATCGAACATAAGTGTATCAAGACAGCCAGCACCATCAACTGGTTTCACAATATAGCCATCGGAATGTTCAAAATTTTGCTGTTCCCATTGACTCGCTAAATAACTTTTAGGGGTGGCTATATGATGATTATTTAACTGTTGTTCACAGTCAAGTTTGTTCGTGGTGATTGAAATTGCCGATGGCTGGCAGCCTAGAATAGTTTTACCATGGTCAAGGACTTGCTGTTGTAAATCAGCTAATACATGGCCTGTTTCTGGAGCGATAATAAGAACGGCATCTGCGTTTATTAAGCATTGCAGCCATAATGTTTGGAATTGCATTGGATCTGAAACCAATTGGCAGTGAAGTCTTTCATTATTATCAATTTTAGATAATCGAGAATCACGTAGAATGATGATATCTACAGTCGGTAAACAATGGCAATCATGCAATACTGCTGATAACATTTCATCACCTTCATGAGCAAGACTGGTAGGAAGATCCTGATCAGTAAGTGCACCGCTAGTGATGTGTTCGTAAACAAATAATTTCATTGGATGAGCGTAAAGGAAATCGTATGCAAATTATACCGGTCATTGATTTGATGGGGGGGATTGTTGTACAGGCGGGAGGAGGAGATCGGCAACATTATCCACCGTTACAATCTGTATTGACTCAACATACCGCGCCAGAAAAAGTGATTGCAGACTTAAGATCTGTGCTTCCATTTGAAATAATTTATATTGCAGATTTAGATGGGATCTTCTATCAAAATCCCGACATAGCACTTTATAAACACTTAGTGACGGTATTTCCAGAGGTGGTATTTTGGATTGATTCGGGGATAAAATTACGGCAAGATTGGCAACAATTAACGAAAATTTCTGGGGTAAAACCCGTGATAGCGAGTGAGACATTAGATGATTTAACTTTATTGCAAGAAACGAAACAAAGTATATTATCTTTGGATTTTCAGGACGAATGTTTTTTAGGTAAGCCTGAGATATGGCAATATTCAGAATGGTGGCCAGAGACAGTTATTGCAATGAGCTTAGATAGTATCGGTTCTCAAGCGGGCGCAGATATTAAATTGTTACAACAGATCCGAGATAAGCGATCAGATGTAAATATAATTGCGGCTGGCGGGGTGAGGTCGTTACAGGATTTATTAATGCTAGAGCAAAAATATGTCTCAGGAGCACTTGTTGCCAGTGCATTACACAGTGGCAGTTTGAATTTTAGAATGCTGAATCAGTCAAACAAACCCTGCTCCCCAAAAGGGGAACAGGATCTATAAATTACAACTTAGTTAGCAGCGAATGGATGCTCACTAGCTTTATATTGTGCTACAACGTCAGCCGCTTTTGGCTCACGAGCAACAGCACGTTTAATTGATTCTTTTGTTGCACGGTAGTTCCAGTCTTGGATTTTTTCATCACTATCCGCTGTTGGAGAAATGAAAACACCAACACAGATGAAGCAGTCATCAGCTTCAGCCATTGGGATGGTTCCATCTTCAACACATTCAGCAACAGCCATGGCAACGCCACGTTGTGCTGGGCCGAACATTTGAACGGCTTGCTTCATGTTCTTGATAGTAACTTTGTTAAACATTACTGTTGCTGGTTTAACCATTAAGTTAGGTGCAACAACGGCTAATAAACCATTAACACCTGCTTTTTGGTCTGTCATAGTGCGACAAAATGCATCTTCTGCAGCTGAGCCACGTGGGCCCATAAGTAAATCAATGTGGGCTACATTGTCTAAGTCACCATCTTCAATGACTAGAGATTCGCCGACAAGTACGCGATCGATAACTGGCATGGTTATTTAATCCTGTTAAATAATTAATAAAAAATTTCACTTCCCCTTGCCTTAATTTAAGGTAAGGTTATACGCATTAAAGGATCGTACAGCCTGCTCAGCACGCTATAGTGCTGAAATTCGATTTAGAAAGCGCCTTCAAATGCATAGATTAACAGCGTTGCTGCGGTCAAATCTGCAGTTGTACCAGGGTTTATTGCTTTCAATTTCAATTTATTATCCCACTGAATAATGACAGCCTCAAATCCGCTTAAGTGATTGTTATCTGTAACTTTATCACTTATCTTCTTTGCTTCTTCCATGATTCGGCGAGCACATTCCAGCCCCTGTTTACGACAAATCAAGCTATCTGGAATGTTTGATAAGAGTTTAAGATACGCGAAAGCGCTAGCCCATTCAACATTTTCCCCACTATTTATTGCGGTGATAAAATTTGGCCGTCCAATATGAAATATCTCATGGTAATTATTTAAGTATTGGGCAGCGATAGTATCTCTATCTTGAGCAAGTGCCATTGCTTCTCTCAAGGTTACCGTTGGTGAACTATTAATATCTTGTTGTTCATATTCACTCAGCCCGCCTGCCTCTGCCAAACGAATAGCTTGATAACACTTTTTGGCATCATCAATCGTTAAGTTTTCTAATACTTTCTTTAATTGGTGAGACAGTTGTTCAAATTTTTGGCAATTTTGTATCGCGATACAAAGTGGAGCAAACAGCAATACAATGCCAAGATTAGTATTGCAATTTACAACTGTTCTGGTGGCGGTAATAGCCTGTAAGATCATTTCTCCTACATTACTATTGGTCTGAGCAAGAATGGGTGCGATAGCATGAGCGCTGTCAATGAAATTTTGTACAGCCATATTATGGCCATCACTAAAACAGTTTACGTTGCCAGGTTTCGGTGCGGATACTTCTTGTTCGCAAGCCCAAATGATGCACTGTTGCAACTGATTAGTGTTTAACATGATCCCTTCTGGTATCGCGGGGTGATGATATTCGTTTGGCTAATGCTTGAGCAAGATGGTAGGCAACATTAATGCCTGTGGCTTGATATAAGCCTTTCCATGCGGGCACACTATTGACTTCTAACACGCTATAACTGCCATCCTGATTGCGAATTAAATCAACACCTGCATAATCTGCTTGCACTGCCTGCGTTGCTTTAATGGCAAGTTGTTCCATTTCTGGGGTGACGGTGGTTGCAAAGCAATCTGCACCTTGAGCGAAGTTAGTGATCCAGTGTTGAGAACGACGTGACATGGCAGCACAGACTCGATTATCAATGACCATTAATCGCCAATCCTGCCACTTATCTTTGTTAAAGGGCTCGATATATTGTTGTAAATAAAAGGCATCACCAACGACTTCTATTGCATCAAATTGTTTTAAAGAGTTTATCTTTTCAATGCCTTTTCCTTGGCAACCAAATAATGGTTTTATCACTAAACTGATATTCTTTAAAAACTGTTGAGAAGCAATTTCTCTGGCAATAGTCCTATTTTCACATGCCCATGTTTTTGGCGTGTTTAAACCCGCCAGATGTAAGCGTAGTGATGTGCGAGCTTTATCGACAGTATGTTCAATAGCACTGGCAGGATTAAATACCGGCACATTGAGTTCGGCTAAGGTATGTAATATATCCATTCTTAAAGTGATTTGTTCTAGCGTTCCCGGGGCAATTCCTCGGACCATCGCTGCTGTTGGTAATTGATCTTCAAAGCCTGGGATTATTAGACCTGTTGGAGAATCGAGATCAATAGTGCATTCTGCCAGATCAGTTAGAACAGCAATAATGCCGTGAGATTCTAGAGCAGAAATTAACTGCTCACTATGCCAGCCATGAGTATCATTAAAAATAACTGTTTTGGGAGAAGACAAAGACATTGGCTACTCTGGGCTAGCGGTATTACAGACCGAAAGAGGTTGTTAATAACTCTTTATTCAATTCACCGGCAGTAAAGCTGTTACCTGTATTAGCATTGGTCACCGTCACCTTGGCAGGACTAAACAACATAGGATCAACTTTAAAGAAGTCAAAGTCATATGATTTGAATATTTCACCAAATGGTCGGCCGTAGTCTGACGAGGTGTTGCTCGGTAATTTTTGCGCTAGATCTTGAGCTTCATCATCAGTAGCATTGACAAATAAGTGCACCATACCGCCATAGAGAATAGCGTCATTAGTGCGCCCCATTCCAGTCATAAAGTCACCGCCTGGTGGGGCAACAGGTGTAACACCAAAACCATCAATAATTTTATCCATCGGAAAATGCAAGGTATGTGCTTTGTGCATCGCCACTTCAAGTACGCGAATAGCAATTTGCATTACACCTGCAAGGCTTGATGTAGGCGTTAAGATAAAGGTGAGGTCTTTGGGTTTGATGCCACAGTCTTTAGCAACTTTTTCTGATACTTCAAGAGGAGGAAGTTTATCGACCTCTAATACGATGCAAGTTGATGTTGCTTTATCTTTATAGCCAAACTCTTTTAATACTTCTTCTTTGCCTGCGAGTGCGCGACCTGGACCTGAACCTAATGCGAAAAACTTGTCATGCGATAAGCTCCAGCCAGCATATTGGCTACCTAAGCAACTTAACACGGGTGTTTTAGCATGCACATTTACTGACCAAGGCCAATTGTTAAATCCACTATTGGTACCCAATGTGGCGGTACCCAAACCGCCCATACATATTTCACCAATTAGGCGGCCAGCTTCTAAACCTCCGGCGCAGTTAATGCCAGCATCAACAATACGAGTGCCATTACTTAAGGTGCTAATTTCAAGTTGTAATGCTTGAGCATCAGCGACCAGACTTTCAACTAAAGGTTGGCAAGCAGCATTAACGCTAGCCCAATTGGCAGAAATAGTATTACTCATGGGAATGTGGTCCGATTAAATTGATAATTTAATTATACGTTAAGTACTAGGCGCTGTAATCAGCATTTTCCTTGAGGTGATTGATCGCTGCAATGCGTTCCTTGCGTAAAGCTTCGGCAATTTCCTGTCCTTCAAATCCTTGCTCTATTAGAGATTGAACATTAACTTGTTTGGCAGTAGAGAAACATTGTTGGAAAAAATCAATTTCTGGCATAGGTGCTTCTTCATAGCCGGGGCGACCACGAAAATCAGCTTCACTCGCTAATAAATATTGTTCAAATCGCTCTGGTCTACGGAAAGCATCTAAAGCTTCTATAACTTTTAAAATTGTCGAGGCTTTCATTTCAAACAATAGATGCATGTGGGTGTGATATTCAGCGACTTTAAGCGCTAAAGATTCAATATCTTTGGGAACGCGAAGTCGATCACATAAGGCTTTAGTGAGCTCAATGCTGCGAGCTTCATGGCCAATATGTTGTGGGAGGATATCTGCTGGTGTAGTGCCTTTACCTAGGTCATGGCATAAAGCTGCAAATCGCACAGAGATATCTTCAGACAATCGTGCAGCTTGGTCAATAACTAGCATGACGTGTATTCCAGTATCGACTTCAGGATGCCATTTGGCTACTTGAGGAACACCAAAAAGTTGATCAACTTCAGGAAATAAACTGGCTAAAGCACCTACATCTCGTAATGTTGTAAAAAATAATGATGGTTGAGTTGTGGCTAGCGCCTTTTCTAATTCTTGCCAAACTCGTTCAGGAACTAAGTGGTCAAGCTCTTTAGCATTGACCATGTCATTAATTAAGATTTTAGTTTCATCCGCGATGGTAAAATCAAAACGAGCAGCGAAGCGGGCGATGCGTAATACTCGAACGGGATCTTCGCTAAAGGCTGGTGAGACGTGTCGTAGAATTTTATTCTGCAGGTCTTGTTGACCATGATAAGGGTCAATTAAATTACCATTGCTATCTTGGGCAATGGCGTTAATGGTTAAATCGCGTCGGGCAAGATCTTGTTCAAGAGTGACATCAGGTTCAGCATGGACGACAAATCCGCGATAACCTGGTGCTGTTTTACGTTCCGTACGAGCCAGTGCGTATTCTTCATGTGTTATTGGGTGTAAAAATACAGGGAAGTCCTTGCCTACGGTTTGAAATTTATTGTCCAACATTTCTTCAACTGTACTGCCCACAACAACCCAATCTCGATCTTTAATTGGTAGACCCAGTAATTGATCGCGAACGCTACCACCGACTAAATATATTTTCATTATTGTGATATTGCTGCTTGCACCGTAGGCATACGTTTAGAGATGGGGATAATTTCTTTCTTACGTTGATAATCAAAAATAGCGGCATAACTAATGACGTTGCTGGCATATTTTCTAGTTTCATTAAATGGAATATTTTCAATCCAGATATCAGCGGCTAGATTTTGCTTTGGCAACCATCGTTTTATTCGGTGTGGGCCAGCGTTGTATGATGCGGTAGCAAGTACAGGATTACGTTGATTTTTATCATACATTCGACGTAAATAAGCACTGCCCAATTGAATATTTCTATTTGGATTTAATAATTCAGATGTATTCTTCAATGGTTGATTGATTAGCCGTGCAATGAGTTTGCCTGTTTTAGGCATCAATTGCATTAGTCCTGTTGCACCGACATGTGAGCGAGCTTGAGGATTAAAGGCGCTTTCTTGGCGAGCGATACCGAATAACCATGATGGATCAAGACCATTAGTTTTACTGGCTTGTAATATGGCATTGTCATATACGATGGGGAAGCGGAGATTTAATGCATCCCAATATTGAGCCTTACCAAGTAGAAAGATAGTCTGATTATGCCAGGCCCATTGATGGGTGAGGGTGGCAAGGAGTTGTAGCTCTCGGGCAGGCAATGTGACTCTGAGTGCATAAGCTTGTCGGTGAGCTGCCGTTTTCATGTTTAAAATATGAAATTCTTTGAGCCTAGCGATAGCGGGACGACGTGCAAAATTATCTAATTCAGCTTGTTCATATTGAATTGGATTATGGTTCATTTGATAAGCCTGCCCCAATTTATCTGCTGCTAGAAAAGAATAATAATCTCGATCCATAATGAGACCTTGATAGGTTTCATTAGCCGCTAGTTGGTCGCCAAGTTCAGCTTGACTTCGCCCTAGCCAATATTGCCAACGATTTGATTGTTGCTCGTTAATATTGAGGCTAAGAATGGCTTGCTGTGCGGCAGCCCAATCCTGTTGCCACAGTGCGGCGCGAACGCGCCAGGGTTCGGCAGGAATATCAGCAAAAAACTCTAATGTGCGATCTTCTCTACTTAATGCTGCTCGGTTAGCAATGTAACGTTGGGTAGTCAGTTTTTGTTGCTCACTAAACTGGTAGGCAGGGGCAATTTGTTGCCAAGCTTGAAATGCCTTATCAGTCGATTTACGGGCAAGGCGTTCTATGCCATGAGTAATAATTTCCCGTGTTAGCGGTAGATCATTAAATAGACTGGGTATTTGTGTTGAGCTGGATTGACCCGGTAATTGTTTCAATACAGCATAGGGGCTGTTATGGGTTTTTTGCCAGAGAGTGATCCATGCTATTGCTTGATCTGATTCAGTCAACGTTTTTGCGAGATAGTTAGCAAGACTAAATTGGTTTTCTTGTAAGGCCAATCTGATTCGTTGCCAACGAAGATCATCGGTTAATCGTCCTTGATTTTGCCAATATTTAAATGCAGTGTCACAGGCATTATGTTGTGATCGAGGTACCAGCCAGAGAGCAAGTGTTTCCGCTAAAGCTTGTTCCGTATTTCCGGTATTGATAAGTGCTTTTAGTCGAACACATTGCCTAGATATTGATTGAGGTTGTTGATAATGGTCTAGAAATGTTTGCCATTGTTTTTTTTGAGCTAGGCGGTCTAACCATGCCTTGCGTAATCGATTAGCGTAGAAGGTATTTTGATGTTGGGTCAGGAACTGAGCAATAGTATCACTATCTAAATGATTCAAGCGGTGGCGTAAATAAAGATAGTCCAAATAGGCTTGTAATGGGTAATCATTAAGTTGCTGTTTGAGCCGGTGATATTCATTAATTTGGTTGGTTTGTATTGCCTTATGGGCTTGTTGAAAAATGGTCCGTTGTTTTTCTAAAGGGCTGTTATCAGCCGCGTTAGCAAGCAAAGGCATTAATAAACATAAGCCACAGCAGAGAGTACGAAATAATTTCATGGCGCTATCATAAACTAAAATAGTGTAATGAGAGCGCCTTTCTAAATTTACGGCTGTTGGTCGATAATCATTTCGATAGTGTCTAGATTGGGGAGATAGGCAACTTTATTGCCAATTTGAATTTGGCAGTGTAAAAACTCAGAGTCTTGAGTATTGGATGCTAGCTTGAGAGCTGATTCGTTAAGATGGATAAGTTGTGGTGCACCATAACAAGGAAGTGCGTAAGCATTAAGATTTGCCTCGGAATTAATTCCATACAAAATACAGAGTTTATTTGCTTCGCTTGAGTTGGAAGGGTTACCTTCCACTAAACTTTCCAAATCAATAACGGCAAGTTGTTGAGAATTCCAGTTATATTGACCAACCCAATAATGTGATTTCGAGTCATCTATCTCTACATGCGGCATGGGGATAACTTCGGCAATGGTTGTATTTGGCAACAACAAATAGTGTTGCTGCAAAGGAATCAACATACAGGGGATAAAGTTGCTAGTACTATCAGCCATAATGTATTCCTTTTAATCCTCAGTATCTGGGTAATTATCGCCCAATAATTTTTGTAGGATTTTAACGATCTCTGTTTCTTGATATGGCTTACCCATATAGGCATTAACACCAATATTCATAGCCCGTTCACGATGTTTATCGCCGGTACGAGAAGTGATCATGATAATGGGAAGTTGTTTTAATTCTGGATCGTTCCTCACTAAGGTTGCAAATTCAAATCCATCCATCCGTGGCATTTCAACATCCAGCAATATGATATCGGGAATTTGTTCATTTAATTGACTCACAGCATCAACACCGTCACGAGCTGTCGTGACATCAAAGCCATGCCGTTTTAACATATTGCTTGAGGCTTTACGCATGGTGATTGAATCATCAACGACCATAGCAATAGGTGTTCGTTCGCTGGTATCTTCAAGATTTAATGCCAGGTCAGAGGATTCAGAACCTTCAGTGCTGGAGGTAAATCTTGCGGTATCAACCAGTGTTGGAATATCAAGGATAAAGACCACTTGGCCATCACCTAGGATTGTCGCACCATTAATAGCTGTAATTTGTCCTAATTGCTCACCTACTGATTTGAGTACAATTTCACGATTACTATTAATAGAGTCAACTAATAGCGCAATTTTAGCATCACCATATTGGAACAATAAAAGCGGTAGTTGTAATATCGAATCATCAGGCAGTTTAAGAGGTTTGTCGAGTAAATTAGCTAGAGCGATAAACTGATATTGTTCGCCATTAAATTCATAATTTGAATGGTCTTGTTGTAGCAGGGCTTTGATGTCCGTTACTGTGATACGTTCGCCGCCATAAATTGCAGCCATTGGAATGGCGTATTGTTGCTCATTGCTGCTTACTAGCAATGCTTGCATGATCGATAATGTCATGGGTAAACGGATAGTGAAGGTTGTACCTTGGCCGGCGACTGACTTGATTGAAAGTCGACCTTTTAATGCCCTGATTTCATTACTAACAATATCCATGCCTACGCCGCGCCCTGCAAGCTGAGAGACACTATCCGCAGTACTGAAACCTGAAGAGAGAATTAACTGAATCAATTCTTCATTACTGGGTATATTACTAGAGTCGATCAACTCTAGTTCTAGCGCTTTCTGCTTAATCTTCTCGACATCAATGCCTTGGCCATCATCTGATAAAGTGATTAAGATTTCTGACCCATCCCGGGTGATGGTCAATATTAAGGTAGCCGTTTCTTGCTTGCCTGATTTTTTACGTATCTCTTTGGACTCCACGCCATGAGCAATGGCATTGCGAAGAATGTGTTCAATCGGTGCCACAAGATGATCAAGAATCGTTCTGTCAAGCTCATGTTCAGCTCCAGAAATGGTTAATTCAGATTTTTTGCCAAGCTCATCATTTGTTTGACGAACGATACGTTCAAAACGTGGAATGAGGCCTGTAAAAGGGAGTAATCTGGTGTTCATTAGACCTTGTTGTAGATCGGTACTCAGGCGAGATTGTTGTAATAAAATAGTATCCGATTCTCGAACCAAAATATCGAGAGATTGGGTAATATCATTTAGATCACTAACACTTTCTGTTAACCCTCTAGATAGCTGCTGCATCATTGAAAATCGATCTAATTCAAGTGGGTCAAACTCTGATTGCTGTTTTAGAGTTTCATCTTCATAGCGGAATAGGATTTGGGCTTCTGTTTCAATTTCTAGATTACGTAATTGTTCTTGTAATCGTTCGACAGTTGATTCCATTTCCGTTAATTGTTGCCGCATGGCAACGTTTTGTTGACTGACACGGTCACGTGAGATATTAACTTCACCGGCAAAGTTAGTTAGGAAATCAAGTAAATCAGAACGGACACGAACTTGTTCAACTTGGGTTGGTTGAGGTGTTTTTTCTGCCGTAGGGATGATGGGTTTAGGGGCTAATTTTGCAATGACTTTAACGGCGTGTTCTTGTTGCGTGACTTCAGTCTCTGCTGCTGGAGCTGGAGTATCCTCTGGAACCGGCTGACCGGAGAATTGGCTGATGTCGACTAATAAATCATGGGAAAATGACATTTCAGTGTTACTTGCCAACTGATCCTGCATTTCAGCAAGATGATCTTGGCAGCGCAGTAATAAGTTGAAAAATTTATTATCAAGCTTATCGGGATTATCAATAGTTGATGATACCAATGATTCTGTGTGATGCGTTAGATCGGCAATAGGTGAAATACCCGTTAAACGTGCGCCGCCTTTAATGGTGTGTAAATCACGTTGTAGCTGCATAGAGGCATCTTGATTTGCATTGTCTTGTTGCCAGAGTTTAATGGCATTACCACTTGATTCAAGCAGCTCTGCACATTCTTCAGTAAAGGCTTCAAGTAACTCAAGATCGCCAGTTGGAATAGCAAATAGAGCGGATTCTATTTCTGGATTATCGGTAACAACATCCGCTTCATCGGTCTGTGGGGTAAGATAATTTTCAACGTGTTGTTTGAAGGTGTTAATTTCGGTTGCAGGTTGATTTTGAATTAAATGTTCTATTTGATTATTAAGTTCTTCATAGCCTTTTTCTAGCAAGGTAAAGACATCACTATTAGGGGCGCTGGAATGCTGGATAAGCTGTCCCAATAATTGATATAAATCAGCAATAATAGTTAAATTTGCATGTTGAGCACTAGAAGTAAGTGATGCTAGCGTACTTTGGATATCAACTTGATAGTCTAAATTTTCAGGTTGCTGTTGAAGTTGCCGGACTTGTTGGGTGTATTGTTCCAATAATTCATCTGTTTCTTCTAAATAAACAATAAGAAGCTCAGGATCAATAAGCTGTTGTTGTGCATCATGTGGTGTGATGTGATAAAGATTATCTGACAATAGACGGATATCAGGTTCTTCGGTATCAGTATGATCAATATGTTCGACAATCTGGCTTATACCCTCGATGGTGTCTGTCAATAAGGATAATTGTTGTTGATCAAGTGAGAGAGCTTGTCCATGAATTTTGCGTAAAGAAGCATCTAATTGGTCGGCAATAATTGCGATAGGTGCTACTTGGGCGATACTGGCGCAACCTTTTAGAGAATGTGCGGCACGTAATAAGTCATTATTTAGACTAAAAGGTGGTTCCGCTTGAGAGAGCGCATGTTTAAAGGAGGCAATATGCTGTTTTGCTTCGTTATTAAATATTTGTTGTAATTCATCTTGTTCAGATAGGCTGACGTCGGCCTCTTCGGTTGAAAGGAGGCTATAAGTACGGCTTGCTAACTCGTCAACTTGCACGGTGGAGTGCATATTGCCGCTGGTGAACAGTGATAATAATCCTGGGATAATTTGATGGCCATCGATAATCAGCTGTTCTAAAGCGGGGCTTATGGAGCGGCCATTGTCGATAACGTCATTAAGTAAACTTTCTAGTGACCACGATAATTCACCAATGATATTAGCGCCTGCCATTCGACCACTGCCTTTAAGTGTGTGGAAGTGTCGACGGATGATCGTTAACGTTTCTGGATCGTGCTGTCCTTTCCATGCAGGAATAAGGCTTTCTAATTCAATTAATACTTCATTGGCTTCTTCAATAAAAATTTCAGCAATTTCAGCATCAATACCTTCTGCAAATTGTGGTGCTTGATCTTCAAGCGGCAATTCAGCATCACTTGGTGTTGCTTGCGTTTGAGCTTGAATATACCGTTCGACGCCAGTTAGCATATTACTGATATCTAGTTCGGTCGATTCAAGGGCCACGTTTTCAATCGGGGATGGTATTTCAGCCTGTGACTGAATATACCGTTCGACGCCGGTTAGCATATTACTGATATCTAGTTCGGTCGATTCAAGGGCCACGTCTTCAATCGGGGATGGTATTTCAGTCTGTGATTGAATATAACGTTCGACGCCAGTTAGCGTATCGTGGTTATCTAGATCAATTGATTCAAGGATAGTCTCTTCAGTCGTTGATAGTATTTCAGCTTGGGTTTGAATATAAGGATCAACGCTGGTTGGCGTATCGCTGGTATTTAGATCAATTGATTCAAGAATAGTCTCTTCAGCAGTTGATGGTCTTTCAGCCTGGGTTTGAATATAACGATCAACGCTAGTTTCAGATGGAAGGGGCAAATCGATAATATCTATTTCGTCAGCTATTGATTCGGATTGAGACTCATTATCTGAACTGGTATCAATGTCATTATCGATGTCAAAGGAGCCAAAGCTCGAAAGAATATGTTGAGCCTTATCCAGTAATAATGTTTGTTGCTGACCATGTTGCGAAAAGCCTTCCATATATAACTCAGCAGCAGCAATCACTTCAGCAAATGATTCGAGTTCGTTAGGGCTTAGTTTTTGTCCTTTAGCACTGGTGTGTGTCATTTGTAGTGCGGTATTGGTTAGTAAATCGGCTGCTTTATGCATATTTAACATACTGATACTGCCCGCCATTAGCTCCAATTGAGTGGCGGCATCAGATAATGTTTCAGAAGCACTATCGGGTCGATTTTCTAATAAGGCCAATGTTTCTTTAATATTGTTGAGTTCATTTAAACACTCGCTGACAACAGTACGAAGAAGTTGATCATTATCGGTCGTTTGCTCAGCAGGATCTGTGCTTTTTTGTAGTAGGTTTTCGACTTGTAATAGGTCATTAGCCAATGACAATAGTTGATCATCATTAGGCCGTTGTTGTAATAATGTTAACTCTTTAAGCTGTTTGGATTGATGCTGTAATAGTGCGCTAGCAGTTGATTCGGCTAATAGTATAAGCGTATCCGACATAGTGGAAAAGTGTGTAGATATAGTATCAATAGTCGCTATTATGGAATCGTCGGAATCCTGTTCAAATTGACTGATTTGTTCTTTAATTTCCAGTAATTGTTCTAAGAGCTGACCATGCACATCAGCCAAAGCATTATCACCAAAATTATAGATTTTATGGTGTTGTTGAGGATCAAAAAAATCTAATTGGAATGTATTTTTGAGGGTTGAAACATGTTCGCCATTACTTGTCGTCTGAGCCAATAGCAGTAGTAATTGTTGCGTTAATTCATCAGGGAACAAGGCCAATAATTGTTGTTCACCTTGTTTGGTAAATAGCTTTATAGGTTGATTCAACTTGCCCATGATGAGCTTGGTTTTTGGATCGGTTGCTAAGCCATTATCTAGTATTGCTTCAATGACACCTTCAGCTATCCACCAAAAGGCTATGACTTTATTGTTAGTCGAATTAAGACGTAAATAATTGACCAAGCTGCCCATTTTACGCAGGCTAGGACGGTCATCATTTTTTATCCAGTGTAGTAGTGAAATTTGGAAAGCATGACTGATCTTGTGAAATGATAAGCCAATATTAGGCAAGTCTCTTGCGGTGTCATAGCTAATATCGCTGGGCAGATCAACAGATAAATTTGGTGTAAATACATCATTGACTTCAATGCTCACTTCGCCGCGGGCAATGCGTAATTCATTGATAGTTTCAATAAGCCGTAATGGATGATCAGATAGGTTTGGTCCAAGCAATGTTAAGTAATTAGGTAATAAGAGTAGTCCTTTTAAAAGACTATCTTGGGTTTGAGCATGATCGGTATCACGTTGGTCTCGAATAGCTAATGCTGAGGTTAACATTTCGCGAACTAATAGATGCGCTCCCTTCAGATTTAGCATTTCCATTGTGCCAGTGATTTGGTGAAGTTGGGTTACACATTGATTTAATACGGCACTGTCTTCAGGCGCATCAATGAAATTAGTGAGAGCTTGCAAAGCGCTAACTAATGATTGCTGAACTTCATCCTGTACCCAGGCGAGAGCATCATAATTGCCACTGTTTGTTGGTGCCATTTACAACTCCAAACCAGTGATAAACGTTGTGATGAAATAGGACATCTTTTAATCTTCGCTTAAATGTTATGGCAATTTGAAGCCGGAAACGGAGGTGCGGAGCTCGTTGGTTAACTCCAGTAACCTACCAATAGATGCAGCACTTTCATTGGTTCCTGTCGATGTTTGCATGGTGATTTCTTGAATAATATTCATACTTTCAGATGTGCTCACAGCTGCTTGAGCTTGTTGTTTTGCAGCATCAGAAATATTATTAATTAGGTCGGCTAGTTGTTGCGATACGGCTTCTATTTGTTCAAGTGATGCACCGGCATCCTGAGATAATTTTGCTCCTGAAACCACTTCAGATGTACTTTGCTCCATTGAGCTAATCGCTTCATTAGTATCACTTTGAATGGTTTTTACTAAGGCATCAATTTGTTTGGTCGCATTACTAGAGCGTTCTGCCAATCGTTGAACCTCATCGGCAACTACAGCGAATCCACGGCCAGCTTCTCCCGCCATTGCCGCTTGTACGGCAGCGTTCAATGACAAAATATTGGTTTGTTCAGCGATATCATTAATTAACTCCACGATATCCCCAATTTGTTGAGAACTTTCACCAAGTCGTTTAATGCGTTTCGATGTTTCTTGAATTTGTCCACGAATGGTATCCATGCCGTCAATGGCTTTTTTCACTGCCGTATTACCTTGTACTGCAAGGCTTACCGATTGTGTTGCTACATCGGAAGATTGGCTGGCATTTTGTGATACTTGCTCGATGGAAGCCGCCATGTCGGTAATGGCTGTACTTACGTCAGTAATTTGAGTGGCTTGATGGTCACTGGCATCCGTTAGATGTAAAGCGGTCGCTTGCGTTTCTTGGGCAGCAGAAGCCACTTGCAGTGTTGTAGTATTAATATTTTCGACCAAGTTTCGTAAGGCATCGATCGTATAATTGACCGAGTCAGCAATAGCACCCGTAATATCTTCGGTGACTGTTGCAGATACCGTGAGGTCACCATCAGCAAGATCACCCATTTCATCAAGTAATCTTAAAATAGCATCCTGATTATGACGGTTTTGCAATTCCATTTCATTTAAAGTGTTTTTTGACGATTTGAATAAACTATAGCTTAGGCTCAGCAGCATCAAGATGGTGATAATAAATCCTGCAATAAGAATCATGGAGAAGGTCGATACATCGATCTGATATCGTTGATAGCCCCCGGAGCCCAGCAACCATATGCCATAAGATGTCACGCCAGCAAAGACCAGTGTGAAGATAAAGTTGACTAAGTTACCTTTTGCAAGCAAAGAGGAGAAAAAAAGTTTAGTTGTTGCGTTCATAATGATTATCCTGAAATCAAAATATTATGCGGCTGCATTTAAAAATCGTGGATCAGCTGTCAATTTGTGGAAACTAAATACATTCCAATGTTCTTCTTGTTGAGAAATATTACCATTGAGATAGGGTAAAAAATTGTCATCTGCTGAGCTATTGCTGTAGTTCGGTTCTTGAGGGAAATGTTTTAAGCCGAACACTTCATCAAGGAGGAGGCCTGAATATAGTTCGGGATGGTTGATGACGATGATGCGACTACGTTTGTTCACTTTCGTGGGTTTACCCGTTAGGAAATATTTAAGATCAAATAACGGTAACATTTCGCCGCGAAGATTGGCGATCCCAAAGACCCAAGGTTCTGATTTAGGTACGGGAGTTACCTGTTTCGGTACTGGAAATATTTCGAGGGTTTCATTCAATGGAATCAGAAAGTTCTCTTGTGCGATGCGAAAACCAATGGCAGTCCATGCTTCATGGTTACCATCTGGAGTAGAGGTATTGGATATACCTTGTCGACTACGACGCTCAATGTCTTGCAGCACGGCAATGATATCTGCTGGAGATGTCACTACAGTCATGAGACAAGTCCTAATAAAGTGTTAATTTCAGTGATTAATTGCTGTTCAGTAACAGGTTTGCTGAGATAACCTTTGGCACCTTGCCGTAAACCCCAAAGTCGATCCGTCTCTTGGTTTTTTGACGATACGATAATAATAGGGATGTTTTGTGTTGCAGGATCTTTGCTGAGTCGTCGTGTTGCTTGGAAGCCATTTAATTTGGGCATCACTACGTCCATCAGAATGAGTGCCGGATGTTTATTATGAGTTAAGGCCATTGCTTGTTCGCCATCCTCGGCAATAATGACTTGATGATCATGCTTTTCTAAAATTTTTTTTAGAACATAAACTTCAGTTGGCGAATCGTCAGCTATAAGAATTAGAGCCATGTCGATTAAACATCCTTGTCTTTATTGAGAAGATGGGTGCGAATAGCGCCGAGCAGATCTTCACGGGTAAAAGGTTTGGTCAGATATTGTTCAGCACCAACAACGCGGCCTTTAGCGCGGTCAAATAAGCCATCTTTACTTGATAGCATTATAATAGGGATATCACTAAAGTTGGGGTTGCTTTTAACTAATGAGCAGGTTTGATAACCATCTAAACGAGGCATCATAATATCAATAAAGAGGATATCGGGCCGCTGCGAACTAATGATAGGCAACGCTTCAAAGCCATTCTCAGCAGTTAATACTTCACAGCCAGCTTTTTTAAGCAAGGTTTCAGCTGAACGACGAATAGTTTTACTATCATCGATCACCATGACTTTTAAGCCAGAAAATTCAGTTTTATTATCACTCACACTAAAAACAATACCTGTAGACTTATTCATCCAAAAACTAGAATATGAAGATACCCCATTTTGTACTGGCAAGCTAGTCACAACTCAATATAAAGTTATTCTTGCTTGATAGGCTACTTTCATACGAAAATGCAGTATGAATCAGATAGTGCTGTCAAACTGTGCAATAGTTCACATCTTGTAGGCACAATGGTCATTATTTTCAGTTATTTACTAAATAGGACGATAGGTTATGATTTCTGGTGTTCCCCATCTTACAACAGCGTTGACTGGCCCCATTTTGCAACTTGAACAGCATTTGTTGCAACATCAAACACAGGTTGAACGATGGTTAAGGGAGCAGTGGTTGCTTACACCTGCGCCATTTTATGCTTCTGTGGATTTACGTAATGCGGGCTTTAAGTTAGCACCGGTCGATACTAATCTATTCCCCGCCGGATTTAATAATTTGAATCCATCGTTTATGCCGCTATGTATTCATGCGGTACAAGCGGCAGTTGAACATGCCTGCCCTCATGCCCAGAAAGTACTTATTGTGGCGGAGAATCATACTCGGAATTTATTTTATCTCGAGAGCTTAGAAACCTTACGCGAAATCTTTGAGAAAGCGGGGCTTGAGGCCCGAATAGGCAATCTTCGTGAAGATTTAACAGAACCGATGAGCATTGATCTGCCTTCCGGAAAGGTTTGCCACTTAGAGCCGATAATACGAGTAGGGGCGCGGGTGGCAATTGCTGATTTTTCACCTTGTTTAGTATTATTAAATAACGATCTATCAGCAGGTCGGCCTGAAATATTGGAAGGCTTAGAGCAGCATGTTATTCCACCCTTATCTGCGGGTTGGTCTGATCGTAAAAAGTCCGACCACTTCACACATTATCATGACGTTGCTGAAGAATTTGCGAAACAGATCGATATTGATCCTTGGCTGGTTTCACCTTTGTCATTGCAATGTGGTGAAGTTAATTTTATGGATCGTAGTGGCGGGGAATGTTTAGCTAAAAATGTAGAAAACATGTTGGTTGCTATTCAACATAAATATGATGAATATGGCATTGATAAAGAACCGTTTGTGATTGTTAAAGCGGATTCAGGTACTTATGGAATGGGTATTATGACGGTAAAAAGTATCGAGGATATTGTCAGCTTAAATCGTAAACAACGCACTAAAATGTCATCAGCTAAAGAGGGTATGACAGTTGAAAATGTACTGGTGCAAGAAGGTGTTTATACCTTTGAAACAATAGGTTTAGAGAATGCGGTTGCTGAACCTGTTGTCTATATGATGGATCATTTTGTCGTGGGTGGTTTTTATCGTGTTCATACCGGTCGAGGGCAAGATGAGAATCTCAATGCACCCGGTATGCATTTTGAACCCTTAGCATTTGCCCAATCGTGTATTGCGCCAGATAAACAAGGTGAGCCAGATACAGAACCAAATCGATTTTATGCTTATGGTGTGATTGCACGCTTAGCTTTGTTAGCTGCTGCAAGAGAGTTAGCGGATATTTAATGTTCGCTTAGATAGGCGATGGTCATTGTCTGATTATGTAATTGACTGTGAGCGTCATCTTCACCGGAACAGATCTCACCATTGGAATAGAAACCAGTAATACCGGTTTTCATGCCTAGTAGGCGTTGTACGGCAAATACTTCGTCTGAAACTTGATCTGCCATAACCAATTTCCGTCCTACACAACTCACACAAATAGCAATGGCATTGTCATTAGGGTTAATGTTTTTATTAATAATTTGTTGGGCAGCATCGCTGGCGCCATCAACTAATTTATCATGATCGGATTTCAGGAAGCGAACTGTTGAACCTTGGGCAACATTGCCTGCAAAGGTGAGGCTATTATCTTTTTGGTCAATCGATAATAATGTCCTGATGACATTAATACTTTTGTCTTCGGACATAATTGCAAAAGGGAAATTGAGGCCTGATGCGGGTAGTTCATTGGCATAATAACCGATATACATTTTATACAAAGGTAATGCGGGTTTATTGTCGAGTGCATACACAATATTATTAATTGAATGAGTGACTTTTCTGGGGGGGCCATAGGGTTTCCAGCCACCTAATGCACCACTGGTCATTACCGCATCTTTGCCATAGATACCAACAGCTGTGACGATTCGGTCATGTACTTTAGTGCCGTGTAATAAGAATGTTTGTTCGAAAGCCGCACCATCACCAGCAAGACCACCTGTGATAGGTGTATCAGGCAGCATACTTTGTAGACCTTCAACAAGATCCGAGCCATTTATATGCAAACCATCACTTAAAATAAAGACACCTTTAAGCTCCGGACCTTCAAGATCTTCGGCAATCTGAGCTCCTAAGGCATAGGATTTGGCCATACTAGGGATAGGTTTAGCGACAAATTTAAGGGTGCTTTTCTCCCACTTCATGGCAGTAATTTGAACACTGTCATCATGAACACCGTCATCAGCAATTTCACCTGATGTTGTGCAACCCATTAACTGCGCATTTGGATAACGATCTTGCAACATCTGACCGAATTTTCGTTCTTTAAAACGCTTAACAGACCCAAAGACAAGCACCCAATCAGCATCTGGGAGAGAGGGTTTAGTTGGCAATTTAGTTAGTGCCATTTTTGAGGAAAGTTGTTCCTGTTCAAACTGCATAGTACTTGCTATCTGATAGGTGTTGAATAATAAATAATAGATGTAGCCATTCTTAGCTCTAATCCGTTTTTAAGAACACAGTTTGATATTACATGACTTTGTTAGTTTGGATCGATACAGTTTAAGAATATGTGGATTAGTTCACGCATTGACTGGCAAATAAGTCACTTTGATATTATTTGGTCAGCGCACCTATTCAGTGCGCCAATATGAAAATAATTCTAGAGGATTGATTTAGATAGAAAAACAGTTTATTGATAAATCTAGAAAAGTATGTTCTAGTGGCTTGCGAGGTTGTGTGGATTAGTACAATCTCAAATTAGGAATACCATTCAGAGCCAGAAAAATAAAAATATATGATGTGGCTTGATGGATGGATTATTAACTTTTAATAACAGAGAGAGAAATTTATGTTTTCATTAGCATTGAGTATCGGTGTTTTAGGTGGTGTGGCTACATGGCTTGCATTTGGCCCATTATCAAGTCTAGTTGTTATCTGGGGTATCTTTGTTGCGTGGGGTGCTTTCTTTCATAGCGGTGGCGACAGTGCTGCATTACGAAGCACCATTATCTGCGGTATCTTAGGTGCAGTGATAGCAGGGGTTGCATTGTTCTTAGCAGGTGTTTTACCACTAGGCAGCTTAGCAGCACCTGTTGCAGTCGGTGTAATGGTCTTTGTATTGGTAATGTTGGCATCGATTCCTGTATTTTCAACAATTCCTGCAGCGGTATATGGTTTTGCTTTAACAGCAGCACTTGCGCTTACGGGTGGCGGTAGTGTTACTGCATTATCAACAGCTAACCCGGTAGTTATGATTTCTTTATCAATTATCGTGGGTGCGGTATTCGGATTATTGTCAGCTAAAGTAAATGGAATGATTTCTGGTGACTAGCTACTAATGTAAATCAAACAAAAAGGCTGTGTTCAGTAATGAACGCAGCCTTTTTTATGGGAGAAATAAATGGATTGTTTAGTCGGTGAGTTTTGATTTTAATAAATCATTAACTTGTGCAGGGTTTGCCTTACCTTTAGATGCTTTCATGATCTGACCTACAAAAAATCCTAATAATTGTTCTTTACCAGCACGATATTGCTCAACTTGATCTGGGTTATTGGCAATTACCTCATCAATCATAGCTTCAATAGCACCGCTATCGGTCACCTGTTTGAGGCCCTTTGCTTCGATAATGCTATCGGCATCTTTGCCGTCACCAGTCCATAGTGCATCAAAGATTTGTTTAGCAATTTTTCCAGAGATTGTATTGTCATCAATGCGAAGTAATAAGCCACCTAGTTGCTGCGCACTGATTGGCGAGTTTGAAATTTCTAATCCCTGTTTATTAAGCGCTCCTAATAATTGGGTGATAATCCAGTTAGCACACAGTTTAGAATCGTTATTATCAGAGGCTGCTAACACCGCTTCAAAATAATCAGCTAATTCACGGCTACTGGTGAGTACGGATGCATCATAAACGGATAAATTCATATCGTTAACAAAGCGATCACGTTTGGCATTGGGTAGCTCAGGCAAGGTAGCGCGAATTTGTTCGATCATTTCTGGGTCTAAGACAACAGGCAGTAAATCCGGATCGGGAAAATAACGATAATCATTTGCTTCTTCTTTGCTACGCATGGAACGTGTTTCATTTTTATCAGCATCATACAAGCGAGTTTCTTGTACGACCGTTCCGCCACTTTCAATTAAATCTATTTGTCTTTCTACTTCGATGTTGATTGCTTTTTCAACAAATTTGAATGAATTGATGTTTTTTAATTCTGCTCGAGTGCCAAATTCTTTTTGTCCTTTGGGACGCACAGAAACGTTGGCATCACAGCGAAATGACCCTTCCTGCATGTTACCATCACAAATTTCCAGATAACGTACCAGCTCATGAATTTTTTTCATGTAAGCGACCGCTTCTTTGGCTGATCGCATATCAGGTTCTGAGACAATTTCTAACAATGGTGTGCCCGCACGGTTTAAATCTATGCCCGTCAGGCCGTGAAAATCTTCATGTAAGGATTTTCCTGCATCCTCTTCTAAATGTGCACGAGTAACGCCAATGCGTTTCGTATTA